>NZ_CAWMDN010000068.1:0-103935 GCF_963866575.1 Aeromonas sp. L_1B5_3 | reverse complement strand
TCATCATGACCGGCATGGGGGATGATGGTGCCCGGGGATTGCGCGAAATGCTGGAAGCAGGTGCCAACACCTATGCCCAGGATGAAGCTTCCTGTGTGGTCTTCGGCATGCCCAAGGAGGCGATCAAACTCTCGGCAGCCCGCCATGTACTTCCTCTGCAGGAGATGCATCACGCCATCCTCGGCAGATAACTCCTTTGACCGGGATCTCCGCCATTGCCCATAAAAAAGTCCGGCTCCCCTTGGGGAACCGGACTTTTTACTGCAACCGGAATCAGTCCGGTTTCAGACAAGCAGATTACTCTGCAGCAGGTGCTTCAGCAGCAACCGGCGCATCGGCAACCGGAGCAGCTTCGGTCGGGGCGTTCGCTTCCTTGATGGAGAGACGTACGCGGCCCTGACGGTCCACTTCCAGTACCTTCACCTTCACCACGTCACCGATCTTCAGGTAGTCGGCTACGTTCTGCACGCGAGCGTCAGTGATCTGGGAGATATGAACCAGACCATCCTTGCCCGGCAGGATGTTAACGAAAGCACCGAAGTCGGCCAGACGAACAACCTTGCCTTCATAGATACGGTTCACTTCGATCTCGGCGGTGATGGCCTCGATACGGCGGATCGCTTCTTTGGCAGCGTCACCGTCAACGGCGGCGATGCGGACGGTACCGTCATCATCCAGCTCGATGTTGGTGCCGGTCTCTTCGGTCAGGGCGCGGATCACGGAGCCACCTTTACCGATGACGTCCTTGATCTTCTCCGGGTTGATCTTAATGGTGTGGATGCGCGGGGCGAAATCGGAGATCTCGGCACGCGGAGCCTGGATGGCTTCGTCCATCACTTTCAGGATGTGCAGGCGAGCACCACGAGCTTGCTTCAGGGCAATCTCCATGATCTCTTTGGTGATGCCTTCGATCTTGATGTCCATCTGCAGTGCGGTCACACCTTCGGTGGTACCGGCAACCTTGAAGTCCATGTCGCCCAGGTGATCTTCGTCACCCAGGATGTCGGACAGCACAACGAAACCTTCTTCTTCCTTCACCAGACCCATGGCGATACCGGCAACGGAGGCCTTGATCGGCACACCCGCGTCCATCAGCGCCAGAGAGGAGCCACACACGGAAGCCATTGAGGAGGAACCGTTGGATTCGGTGATTTCAGAAACCACACGAACCACGTACGGGAACTCGTCGGCGCTCGGCATCACAGCCGCGACACCGCGCTTGGCCAGACGGCCGTGACCGATTTCACGACGCTTCGGGCTACCCATCATGCCGGTCTCACCGACGCAGTATGGCGGGAAGTTGTAGTGCAGCATGAAGCGATCGGCGCGGTTGCCGGTCAGCTCATCGATGTTCTGGGCGTCACGCTCGGTACCCAGGGTCGCAACGACCATTGCCTGAGTTTCACCACGGGTGAACAGGGCAGAACCGTGAGCACGCGGCAGAACTCCGGTAGCAACGGACAGGGCACGGATCATCTCGGGATCGCGACCATCGATACGCGGCTCGCCACGTACGACACGACCACGAACGATGCGGCTTTCCAGGCTGTGGAACTCTTCGCCGATCTTCTTGGCATCTTCTTCCACACCGGAAGCGATCACCTGCTCAACCACGCGACCTTTGATGGCAGCGATGGTTTCGTAGCGAACAGCCTTCTCGGTGATGCGGTAGGCTTCACCCAGCTCGGCTGTCGCCAGCTCGGCAACCTTGGCTTTCAGCTCTTCGTTGACGGCAGGAGCAGCCCAATCCCACGGCTTGGTGCCGACAGAGGCAGCAAACTCGTTGATGGCGGAAATCACGGTCTGCATCTGCTCGTGACCATATACCACGGCGCCCAGCATCACCTCTTCAGAGAGGATGGCAGCTTCGGATTCAACCATCAGCACGGCGTTGGCAGTACCGGCAACAACCAGATCCAGATCGCTCTGCGGCAGTTCGGTGGTGGTCGGGTTCAGTACGTACTGACCGTTCATGTAGCCTACGCGAGCTGCACCGATCGGGCCGCCGAACGGGATACCGGAGATAGCCAGTGCTGCAGAAGCACCGATCATGGCTACGATATCGGGGGAGACAGCCGGATTCACGGACATTACGGTCGCAACGACCTGAACCTCATTGAAGAAGCCTTCCGGGAACAGCGGACGAATAGGACGGTCGATCAGGCGGGAGATGAGGGTCTCACCTTCGCTCGGACGACCTTCACGACGGAAGAAACCACCCGGGATACGACCAGCAGCATAGGTACGCTCCTGATAGTTAACGGTCAGCGGGAAGAAATCGCGGCCGTGATCAGCCTCTTTCTTGCCGACAACGGTCACAAATACGCAGGTATCGTCCATGCTGACCATAACGGCCGCAGTGGCTTGACGGGCCATCACACCGGTTTCCAGTGTGACGGTGTGTTGACCGTACTGGAATGACTTTACAATAGGATTCACGTGAATTTCCTTTTTACAATTTGGCTCTTTAAATTCGCGCACAAGTATACTTGATTCGATGCAAAAGGTAAGCGGCGACACGAATTCTGTGAGGGCGGCGACAACCTGCGAAGAGCAATAAAAAAGGGGAACCCGGAGGTTCCCCTTTTTCGCGAAATCTGATGGTCGATTAACGACGCAGACCCAGCTTGGCGATCAGAGCAGCATAACGCTCGGAATCTTTACGCTTCAGGTAGTCCAGCAGCTTACGACGCTGGGAAACCATGCGCAGCAGACCGCGACGACCGTGGTGATCCTTGGAGTGCTCCTTGAAGTGACCTTGCAGATGGTTGATCTGGGCAGTCAGCAGGGCAACTTGCACTTCGGGGGAGCCAGTGTCGTTGGCGCAACGAGCGTTGTCAGCAACGATTTGAGCTTTGATCTCAGCATTTAGAGACATGGTAATACTCCAGTAGAGTGTTTAAAGGTTCACAGCCAATCTCTAATTCAGCCGTGAAATGAGGGCGGTATAATAATCGTCCCCGCCCCTTTTCGCAATGATAAAGAGGCGAAACGGGAAAGAGATGCCCTATACCGCCAGAGGATCACTCCTCGTCGTGATAACGCACCAGTCGCTTGGGCGCGACACGGCCATCATCATCAATCTCGCCGACACCGATGAACTCGCGCTCCGGGCCGACTGTCATGCGAACCTGACCGCTGGCCGGAGCCCCCGGTACCTGCACCGCCTGACCCTGATTCACATAGGCGGCGACTACCGCCAGCATGTTCACCTCGGGCAGGGATGCCACAGCGGTATCCATCGGAAGCAACAGCGGATCGAGCACTTCGCGCGGCGGAATGGTTTCGTTCTTGGCCTGCTCGAAGATGCACTCGAGCTGCTCCAGGGTCAGCATCCGCTCATAGGGATAGCTGGCAACCTGGGTGCGGCGCAGCTGGGTGACGTGAGCGCCACAGCCCAGCACCTCGCCCAGATCATCGACCAGAGAGCGAATGTAGGTACCCTTGCTGCAGTGCACCTCCAGCTTCACCTCGTCCCCTTCGAAGCTGATCAGTTTCAGCTCGAAAATGGTGATAGGACGGGCTTCACGCTCAATCTCGATCCCCTCGCGGGCATACTCGTAGAGCGGACGGCCGTTGTGCTTGAGCGCGGAGTACATGGAGGGTACCTGCATGATCGGGCCGCGGAACTGGTCCAGCGCCTCAATCAGGGTCCCTACAGCCACATTGACCGGACGGGTCGCAACCACTTCACCATCGGAATCGCTGGTGTTAGTGCGCTCACCCAGTTTGGCCGTCACTTCGTAACGCTTGTCGGCATCCAGCAGATACTGGGAAAACTTGGTGGCCTCGCCGAGGCAGATCGGCAGCATGCCGGTCGCCAGCGGATCCAGCGCACCGGTATGACCGGCCTTGGCGGCGTTATAGATACGCTTGACCTTCTGCAACACATCGTTGGAGGTCAGCCCGGTCGGTTTGTCCAGCAGCAGAATGCCGTGAACATCACGGCCCTTGAAACGACGTCTTCGAGTCATCTCAGCCTTTATCCTCAGCGTTATCATCCGCAGCCACGTCGGACTCTTCGTCACGACCCGACTCCGCCATGCGGCGCTTGTCTTCACGGATGGTATTGGTCACCAGGTTGGAGAGACGCATCCCCTCAACCAGCGTCTGATCATAGAAAAAGCGCAGCTCGGGCACCACACGCAGACGCATGGCACTGCCCAGCAGGCTACGGATGTAACCGGCCGCTTCGGTCAACGCCTTGAGCCCTTCATTGATGCGCTCGGCATCATTTTCCAGCTGCAAGAAGGTGACATAAATCTTGGCGTAGTTAAGGTCACGGGACACTTCCACATCGGAAACGGTCACCATGCCGATGCGCGGGTCTTTCACCTCGCGCTGCAGGATCAGCGCGATTTCACGCTGGATCTGCTGTCCGACCCGACGGGTCCGGCTGAATTCTCTGGCCATATTCTATCCTGCGATAAAAGGGGGCCATGGCCCCCTATTTTGTCTGACTCTCGGCTTACAGAGTCCGTTGGATTTCAACAGTCTCGTAAACTTCGATCTGGTCGCCTTCGCGTACGTCGTTGTAGTTCTTGACCGCGATACCACACTCGTAGCCGTTCTTGACTTCGTTGACGTCATCCTTGAAGCGACGCAGGGATTCCAGCTCGCCTTCATAGATAACCACGTTGTCGCGCAGAACGCGAATACGGTTGGAGCGCTTGACCACACCTTCGGTAACCATACAGCCGGCAACTGCGCCAAACTTCGGTGATTTGAAGACGCTACGCACTTCGGCCAGACCGATGATCTCCTGACGATACTCGGGAGCCAGCTTGCCGCTCATGGCCTGCTTCACTTCGTCGATCAGGTCATAGATGACGGAGTAGTAACGCAGATCCAGGCTCTCGGCTTCGATAACCTTGCGAGCAGAAGCATCGGCACGGACGTTGAAGCCAACCAGGATGGCGCTGGATGCAGCAGCCAGAGTCGCGTCGGTTTCGGTGATACCACCTACGCCGGAACCCACGATCTTCACCTTCACTTCGTCGGTGGAGAGCTTGACCAGCGCATCGCAGATCGCTTCCACAGAACCCTGTACGTCGGCTTTGATCACCACGTTCACTTCGGAGACTTCGCCTTCGGTCATGTTGGAGAACATGTTCTCCAGCTTGGCCTTCTGCTGGCGAGCCAGTTTGACTTCGCGGAACTTGCCCTGACGGTAGAGCGCCACTTCGCGGGCTTTCTTCTCGTCACGAACCACAGTCGCTTCGTCACCGGCAGACGGAACACCGGACAGACCCAGGATTTCCACCGGCAGGGACGGACCCGCTTCCTTGATTTCGCGGCCCAGTTCGTCACGCATGGCACGGACACGACCGTATTCGAGACCACACAGAACGATGTCGCCCTGACGCAGAGTACCTTCCTGAACCAGCACGGTCGCAACCGGACCACGGCCCTTGTCGAGGAAGGATTCGATGACCACACCGTTGGCCATGCCGTCGACCACGGCTTTCAGCTCCAGCACTTCGGCCTGGATCAGAATGGCTTCCAGCAGGTCGTCGATGCCCTGGCCGGACTTGGCAGAAACGTGCACGAACTGGCAGTCTCCACCCCAATCTTCGGACATGACGTTGTAACGAGCCAGCTCGGTCTTGACGCGGTCCGGATCTGCTTCCGGCTTGTCGATCTTGTTGACGGCAACAACCAGCGGCACACCGGCAGCCTTGGCGTGCTGGATAGCTTCGATGGTCTGCGGCATCACGCCGTCGTCAGCTGCAACAACCAGAACAACGATGTCGGTCGCCTTGGCACCACGAGCACGCATGGAGGTAAACGCCGCGTGACCCGGAGTATCCAGGAAGGTGATCATGCCGCTGTCGGTCTGAACGTGGTAAGCACCGATGTGCTGGGTAATACCACCGGCTTCGCCAGCAGCAACCTTGGCCTTACGGATGTAGTCCAGCAGCGAGGTCTTGCCGTGGTCAACGTGACCCATGATGGTCACAACCGGCGCGCGCGGCTTGGCTTCGGAGGTCTCGTCACGATCGGACAGTACCGCCTCTTCCAGCTCGTTCTCGCGACGCAGCACAACCTTGTGACCCATCTCCTCGGCGACCAGCTGAGCGGTCTCCTGGTCGATCACCTGGTTGATGGTGGCCATGGCGCCCATCTTCATCATCGCCTTGATGACTTCAACACCCTTGACGGCCATCTTGTTGGCCAGCTCGGCCACGGTGATGGTCTCGCCGATGATGACGTCACGGTTGACGGCAGCAGCAGGCTTGTTGAAGCCGTGCTTCATGGCGTTCGGGGTAGCAACCTTGCCACGCTTGCCCTTGCGAGCACGCGGATCACGGGAGTTGCGGTCGTTGCGATCATCGTCGCGACGGCCTACTTTCTTCGGACCCTTGGCGGCAGCGGCAGTACGACGGCTGCTCTCTTCCTTGCGATCCAGCTCATCTTCAGCAGCCTGGGCGTGCTTGGAGGTGGTCACATGGTAGTCGCTGCTCTCTTTGGCGCGAGCGGCTTCTTCTTCAGCCCAGCGGGCTGCATTCTGCTCTGCCATGACACGAGCCTCTTCGGCTTTCTTGGCGGCGAGCTCTTCAGCTTTTTGCAAAGCTGTCTGTTCCTGTTGGCGCTTCAGTTCTTCTGCTTCGCGCTTGGCCATCTTTTCTGCCTCTTGCTGAGCTGTGCTACTGGCTGCTTTGGCGGGCTGTTGAGCCTGTCGAGCCTTTTGTTGTGCCTCGATTCGCGCCTTTTCCTCAGCTTCACGACGAGCCTGCTCAGCCTCACGGCGAGCCTTCTCTTCAGCTTCGAGACGAGCCTTGTCTTCGGCCTCGCGACGAGCTTTTGCTTCTGCTTCCAAACGCGCTGTTTCCTCGGCTTCCGCCTGACGCTGTTCTTCTTCCAGCGCCGAACGTCTTACATAGGTGCGAGATTTGCGTACTTCTACCTGCACTTCTTTGTTCTTGCCGCCAGTACCCTGCACACTGATGGTGCTCTTGGTCTTGCGCTGCAAAGTCATGCGAGCAGGAGCGGCAACCTCGTCACCACCGTGCTGTTTCTTCAAGTGTGCCAGCAGAGTCTGCTTTTCAGACTCGCTAACCATGTCGTCGGCCTTGCTCTTGCTGATACCGGCATCGACAAATTGCTGGAGAAGACGATCAACCGGTGTGTCGATGTCAGTGGCAAGTTGTTTGACTGATACTTCTGCCATTCATTTTCCTCCGTTTGATCTTACTTAAGACTGCTCTTCTCCGAACCAACAGATATTGCGAGCAGCCATAATGAGCTCACCAGCCTTCTCGGCAGTCAGCCCTTCAATACCAGCAAGGTCATCAATACCTTGCTCAGCCAAATCTTCCAGGGTACCAACACCACGACCGGCCATCGCGTAAGCCAGTTCGCGACTCAGACCGTTCAGATTGAGCAGGTCTTCAGACGGCTCGACGCCATCGAAGGACTCCTCTTTGGCCAGTGCCTTGGTGGTCAGGGCATCTTTGGCACGCTTGCGCAGCTCTTCGACCATGTCTTCATCCAGACCGTCGATAGCCAGCAGCTCGTTAACCGGTACGAAGGCGATCTCTTCCAGAGTGGAGAAGCCCTCTTCCATCAGCAGGCCGGCGAAATCGTCGTCGATGTCCAGAGTGCTGGTGAACAGGTTCATGATGCGGTCGTTTTCAGCCTGGTGCTTGGCACGCATGTCCTCGACGGTCATCACGTTCAGCTCCCAACCGGTCAGCTGGGAGGCCAGACGCACGTTCTGACCGTTGCGACCGATGGCCTGAGCCAGGTTGGCGGCTTCCACGGCGATATCCATGGTGTGGTTGTCTTCATCAACGATGATGGAGGCCACATCGGCAGGCGCCATGGCATTGATCACATACTGGGCGGGGTTGTCATCGTACAGCACGATGTCAGCGCGCTCACCGCTCAACTCGGCGGAGACAGCTTGCACACGGGCGCCACGCATACCGATACAGGCACCGATCGGGTCGATACGACGATCGTTGGTCTTCACCGCAATCTTGGCGCGGGAACCCGGATCACGGGCAGCGCCCATGATTTCGATCATCTCTTCACCGATTTCCGGTACTTCGATGCGGAACAGCTCTTTCAGGAAGTCAGGGCTGGAGCGGCTGACGAACAGCTGGGAACCACGCGCTTCCGGACGTACTGCATACAGCAGGCCGCGCACGCGGTCACCCGGACGGAAGGTTTCACGCGGCAGCATGTCGTCGCGGAAGATCACGGCCTCGGCATTGCTGCCCAGATCCAGGATCACGTTGTCGCGGTTGCTCTTCTTGACCACACCGCTGATGATGGTGCCTTCTTTGTCCTTGAACTGGTCAACGACTTGTGAACGCTCGGCTTCGCGCACTTTCTGCACGATAACCTGCTTGGCAGTCTGGGTAGTAATACGGTCGAAGGTGACAGAATCGATCTGGTCTTCAACGTACTCACCGATCTGGATCTCCGGCTGCTCGATTTGGGCTGCTTCCAGAGTGATCTCGGCGTATGGGTTCTCCATTGCGGCTTGATCCGCAATCACCACCCAACGGCGATAGGTGTCGTAGTCACCGGTCTTGCGATCGATTTCAACGCGCACTTCAATCTCGCCTTCATATTTCTTCTTGGTCGCAGTCGCCAGCGCAGTCTCCAGAGCCTGGAAGATCTTCTCGCGGGGTACAGCTTTCTCGTTGGATACTGCGTCAACGACCAGCAAAATCTCTTTATTCATATCCGATAGCCTCGTTAACCAAAGTTCGGCACTATGTTCGCTTTTTGGATATTGGTGAAAGCCAACACTTCGTCCTTACCATCTACCGTCAGAGTGATCATGTCGCCCTGCACGGCTTTGATTACGCCTTTGAACTTGCGGCGGTTGTTTGTTGCCATCCGAAGCGTTACCGCCGCCTCTTGGCCAACGTATTTTTCGAACTGGGCAACCTTGAACAGGGGGCGATCCAGACCCGGGGAAGATACCTCGAGGTAATACTCCTCGGTGATGGGATCTTCTACGTCCATAATGGCGCCAACCTGATGGCTGACCTCAGCACAGTTCTCAACGGTCACGCCCTGCTCGCCGTCGATATAGACGCGCAAGGTGGAGTGTTTACCCGCACGGATAAACTCAATACCCCAAAGTTCAAAACCCAAGGCAACGACCGGAGCCTCGAGCAGATCGGTCAAACGTTGTTCCAACGTAGCCAAAGTCACCCTCCGAAAAACAAAAAAAGGGCATAAAGCCCAGATAGAGATCGATTCAGAGTAAATCGCACATAACAAAAAGCCCCGATGTCAAATCGGGGCTTGGCGCTTTACCCTGATTGTCGCCTCGCAGCGACCGCCTTCCTGAGCGTAGGAAATGCGTGAAATTTGGTTGCGGGGGCCGGATTTGAACCGACGACCTTCGGGTTATGAGCCCGACGAGCTACCATGCTGCTCCACCCCGCGTCCGAAATCGTGCGAGATTATAGCCACTTCATTCTTTCTATACAAGACTGACTTGGCTATAACATCCCGGTTACCCGGGTCACTGCTTAATTGGTGCCGTGGGCGGGACTCGAACCCGCACACCCTAGAGCACTACCCCCTCAAGATAGCGTGTCTACCAATTCCACCACCACGGCAAAACTCTTACTCGGGAACGTCAGTGTCTTTCTTCACTGGCGCTTTGGTCTGCTCAACCTGTTGGGTTTGTTGCAGATTTTCCCATTCACTGCCCTGTTTGACCTTATTGCTGGACATAGAGCCGAGCACCAAGCTGATTACGAAAAACAGAGTAGCCAAAATCGCTGTTGTTCTGGTCAGGAAGCTGCCTGAACCACTGGAGCCGAATACTGTGTTCGATGCCCCTGCGCCGAAGGAGGCGCCCATATCAGCCCCTTTACCTTGCTGAATCATCACCAGACCAATCAGAGCCAGTGAAACCAGCAGATAAACGACCAAAAGAATCTCGTACATTTAACTTGCACCCTTTGCCGCTTCAACAATTCCTAAAAACGCATCGCTATCTAGACTCGCTCTGCCGATCAATCCGCCATCTACGTCGGGTTGGGCAAACAAATCTCTCGCATTGGTCGGCGTCACGCTCCCACCATAGATGATTCTGATCTTCTCACCTATTACCGGAGTATCCTCCGCCAAGCGACCACGAATAAAGGAATGAACCTCTTGTGCCTGCTCGGGTGTGGCGCATTTACCTGTACCTACAGCCCAAATCGGCTCGTAGGCGATGATAGCATTATCGAAAGCCATCGCGCCATTTTTCTCTATGACGATATCCAACTCTTCTGCGATCACCTCGAAGGTTCTTCTCGCTTGCCTTGCTGCACCTGATTCACCCAAACAGAGGATGGGAATCAGACCTGCCGCTCTGGCTGCCGCAAACTTCTCTGCGACTATAAAGCTGGTCTCACCAAAAAGACGCCTGCGCTCGGAGTGCCCTACTAATACGTATCGACACCCTGCCTCGACCAGCATCTCACACGAGACTTCACCCGTGTAAGCGCCCGTCGCGTGCTGGCTCACATTCTGAGCCCCCAACCTTATCACCTTCTGCTCATTGAGCATTGGAGCGGTAAAGTCGAGATGCACATGGGATGGACAGAGAACAACATCTACATCACCATCAACACCTTTCAGGCACTGACTCGTAAACTGCTCTAACTGCGACCTACTACCGTGCAACTTCCAGTTGGCTGCTACAAACGGCTTGCGATGTCCCATCGGCAACTCCCTTGCGAAAGCGGGGCTGATAATATCCAGAGGATTGTCAGCTGACAAGTGCTATTTTCATTTTTTTGAATCGATTGAACAAGATACAACCAGGGCGGCTAAAAAGCCGCCCTGAGCGCTCATTAAAACGCCGATTCGACCTGATCGGCAATGCGCTGAGCCATATCACGCACCTGTTGCTCGTGCTCCCCTTCCACCATGACCCGGATTAGCGGTTCGGTACCTGATTTACGCAACAGCACTCGGCCACGACCGCCCAGCTCCTGTTCCACCTTGGCGACCTCCTGCTTGACTGCTTCTGCAGCCAGCGGATCCTTGCCTTCGGCAAAGCGGACATTCACCAGTACTTGCGGGAACTTGCTCATGCCGGAGCGCAACTTGGCCAACGGCATCTCGGCACTGCGCATGGCAGTGAGCACCTGCAGGGCGGCCACGATGCCATCACCCGTGGTGGTCTGATCAAGACAGATGATGTGACCGGAGTTCTCGCCACCGATACGCCAGCCCTTCTCTTCCATCATCTCCAACACGTAGCGGTCGCCCACCTTGGCACGGGCAAACGGGATACCCAGAGTTTGCAACGCCAGTTCCAGACCCATGTTGGCCATCAGGGTGCCGACGACACCGCCCTTGAGACGACCGTTGCGCAAGGCGTCCCGTGCGATGATATAGAGGATCTCGTCACCGTCGATCAGATAGCCGGTGTGATCCACCATGATCAGGCGATCACCGTCACCATCGAATGCCACGCCGAGATCCGCCTTGCACTCCAGCACCTTGGCAACCAGTGCCTCGGGGGCAGTCGAGCCAACGCCATCGTTGATATTGAGACCATCCGGAGAGCAGCCCATGGTGATCACTTCGGCCCCCAATTCGCGGAACACAGAAGGCGCGATATGGTAGGTTGCCCCATGACCACAATCGACTACCATCTTCAATCCGTCCAGGTTCATATTGGAAGGGAAGGTACTCTTGCAAAACTCGATATAGCGGCCCGCGGCATCATCAATACGCAGCGCTTTGCCGAGCTCGGCAGATTCGACGCACTTGAGCTCGTGATCAAGCTCGGCTTCAATAGCCATCTCGACATCATCTGGCAGTTTGGTACCGTCAGCGGAGAAAAATTTGATGCCGTTGTCATAGAAGGGATTGTGCGAGGCGCTGATAACGATGCCGGCCTCGGCACGGAAGGTGCGAGTCAGGTATGCCACGGCCGGAGTGGGCATGGGGCCCATCAGAATGGCCTTGAGACCCGCGGCGGACAGGCCAGCCTCCAGTGCGGACTCCAGCATATAGCCAGAGATTCGGGTATCTTTACCAATCAGCACCTTTTTGGTGCCCTTCTTGGAGAGCACCTTGCCCGCAGCCCAGCCCAGCTTCATTACAAAATCAGGAGTAATGGGATATTCGCCGACTTTGCCGCGCACACCATCTGTGCCGAAATACTTTCTTGCCATTGTCTGTTCTCTTTTTTATCTGGAAATGAAATCTTGTCCCGTTATGGCCTGCCAGCCAACCCGCAACGCATCCATGGTCTCCCGCACATCGTGAACCCTGATGATCCTGGCTCCGTGCTGCATGCCGATAAGGGCACAAGCCAGACTGCCAGCAAGACGTTCACCCACAGGGCGGTTCAGCAGGTTGCCTATCATAGACTTTCGCGACATTCCCACCAAGAGCGGAAGACCGTAGTCAAGCAACTCTCTCTGGGCGGCCAGCAGCTGATAGTTGTGTGCCAGCGTCTTGCCAAAACCGTAGCCCGGATCCAGCAGCAGCTGCTCACGGGCTATCCCGGCGGCCAAGCAGGCTGCAATCCGTTCGTCAAAGAAGGCTTTCACCTCCCCAACTAAGTCGTCATAGTGCGGCTCGACCTGCATGGTTCTCGGCTGCCCCTGCATATGCATCAGGCAGACAGGGACAGCTGCCTCGACCGCTGCCTGCAGCGCTCCCGGCTCCAGCAGCGCTCTCACATCGTTAATCAGATGAGCCCCAGCCTTGCAGCCTTCTCTCATTACTACCGCCTTGGAGGTGTCGAGGGAGAGCATCACATCACATTCGCTCACCAGTCGTTCAACAACCGGGATGACCCTGTCCAGTTCTTCCTGCTCGCTCACATCCGGCGCTCCCGGACGGGTCGACTCGCCACCAATATCGATAAGGGTCGCCCCATCCGCCACCATTTGACGGGCATGGGCCACAGCCCGTTCAATCTGGTTGAAATGGCCACCATCGGAGAAGGAGTCGGGAGTCACATTGAGGATCCCCATCACCTGGGGACGTTCGAGGGAGAGGCTCAGCCCCTTACTAATCAGCTGCATCTTCACTTCCATTCACAAAATAAAAACCCCGGGCAAGCCCGGGGT
The DNA here is from genome assembly GCF_963866575.1 of Aeromonas sp. L_1B5_3. Lineage (NCBI taxonomy): Bacteria > Pseudomonadati > Pseudomonadota > Gammaproteobacteria > Aeromonadales > Aeromonadaceae > Aeromonas > Aeromonas sp. L_1B5_3. The sequence continues at coordinate 90,877 of NZ_CAWMDN010000068.1, read as the reverse complement.
TTTCAACAACAGGATTTATTTAGCCGGGATGTCGTTGGCCTTGTCGATATTGGCATCCGCAACCGGAGCACTCTCGTCTGCCGCAGCCGGCTTGGGCTCGGCGGCAACAGTTGATCCGCCTTGTGGCGTATCACCGTGCTCGTCGTGCCAGTTGCTAGGAGCCCGAACCTCGCGACGGGCCATCAGATCATCGATCTGCTTGGCATCGATGGTTTCGTACTTCATCAGTGCATCTTTCATGCTGTGCAGTACATCCATGTTATCCAGCAGGATCTGCTTGGCGCGGTCGTAGTTGCGATCGATCACCTGCTTCACTTCGGCATCGATGATGCGGGCTGTGTCATCGGACATGTGCTTGGCCTTGGCCATGCTGCGACCGAGGAACACCTCGCCATCTTCTTCTGCGTAAAGCATCGGGCCGAGACGCTCGGACATACCCCACTGGGTCACCATCTTGCGCGCGATGTCGGTAGCTCGCTCGATATCGTTGGACGCACCGGTCGATACCTTCTCGGCACCGTAGATCAGCTCTTCCGCCAGACGACCGCCGTACAGACTGGAAATCATGGACTCCAGATGCTGCTTGGAGTGGCTCCAGCGATCCTGCTCAGGCAGGTACATGGTCACACCCAGCGCACGACCGCGCGGAATAATGGAGACCTTGTAGACAGGATCATGATCCGGTACCACGCGACCGATAATGGCGTGACCCGCTTCGTGATAAGCCGTCATCTCCTTCTCGGACTCTTTCATCACCATGGAGCGGCGTTCTGCGCCCATCATGATCTTGTCCTTCGCCTTCTCGAACTCAGCCATGGAGACCACACGGCGGCTCTCGCGAGCAGAGAAGAGCGCAGCTTCGTTGACCAGGTTGGCCAGATCAGCACCGGAGAAACCTGGAGTACCACGGGCAATCAGCGCCGGATTGACATCATCTGCCAACGGAACCTTGCGCATGTGCACTTTCAGGATCTGTTCACGGCCACGAACATCCGGCAGACCAACTACAACCTGACGGTCGAAACGGCCCGGACGCAGCAATGCCGGATCCAGTACGTCAGGACGGTTGGTGGCAGCAATGACGATGATGCCTTCATTGCCCTCAAAGCCATCCATCTCGACCAGCATCTGGTTCAGAGTCTGCTCACGCTCATCGTGACCACCGCCCAGACCGGCGCCACGCTGGCGACCGACGGCGTCGATCTCATCAATGAAGATGATGCAGGGGGAGGATTTCTTGGCCTGCTCGAACATGTCGCGTACCCGGGAGGCACCGACACCGACGAACATCTCCACGAAATCGGAACCGGAAATGGTGAAGAAAGGCACCTTAGCCTCACCCGCAATGGCCTTGGCCAGCAGGGTTTTACCGGTACCGGGAGGGCCTACCAGCAGTACGCCGGTCGGGATCTTGCCACCCAGTTTCTGGAATTTGCTCGGGTCGCGCAGATAGTCGACCAGCTCCTTCACCTCTTCCTTGGCTTCATCGCAACCTGCAACATCGGCAAAGGTAGTCTTGATCTGATCTTCACTCATCAGGCGAGCCTTGCTCTTGCCAAACGACATGGCACCTTTGCCACCGCCGCCCTGCATCTGACGCATGAAGAAGACCCAGACCCCGATCAGCAGCAGCATCGGGAACCAGGAGATGAAGATAGAGGTCAGCAAAGACGGCTCTTCCGGCTTCTCGCCCATCACCTTGACGTTGTGATTGAGCATGTCGTTGAGCAGCTGGGGATCCGGCGCCGGAATAATGGTGGTGAAACGCTCACCAGTACGCTTGACGCCATTAATGACCTTACCGTCCATCCGCACTTCACGGATCTGCTCTTGGGTCACCTCTTTAACGAAGCTGGAATAGTCCAGCTGGCGACTTGAGGTATCGCTGGGGCTGAAGCTATTGAACACCGACATCAACACGACGGCGATGACCAGCCACAGGATTAAATTTTTCGCCATGTCACTCAAATCAGTAACCTCGCAGACTGACAGTTAACGATGAAGGTTAGGGTACTACAGTTTAAAACCGGTAGCCACAATGTAGACTTCCCGTGAACGAGCGCGGGACGAGTCTGGTTTACGAATCTTGACAGTGGTAAAAAGTTGACGAATTTCATTGAGATAGGCATCAAACCCCTCTCCCTGAAACACTTTCACCACGAAACTGCCGTCACCGCGCAATACCTGATTGCACATGTCCAGCGCCAGTTCGACCAGATACATGGAACGGGCCTGATCCACCTGCTGGGTACCGCTCATGTTCGGCGCCATGTCGGACATGACGACATCCACCTTGTCCGGGCCAACCCGTTCCAGCAGCGCGCCCAGTACAGCTTCCTCCCGAAAGTCGCCCTGAAGGAAATCGACACCGGCGATGGAATCCATCGGCAGAATATCGCAGGCGATCACCCGCCCCTTGTCGCCGACCTGATCGATGGCGAACTGGGACCAGCCACCGGGGGCCGCCCCCAAATCCACCACCGTCATGCCCGGCTTGAGCAGTTTGTCCTTGCCCTGGATCTCGTCGATCTTGAACACGGCACGGGATCTCAGTCCCAACTTCTGGGCTTTTTTGACGTATTGATCGTCAAAATGCTCTTTTAACCAGCGGGTTGAACTGGGGGAATGTTTTTTCTGGGTCATGATAATCGACTTTAAAAAACCACAAGGGTTATTAGTATTAAGGGCTAAGTGGGGGTAGAATACGCCCCTTTCAACCCTGACTTATGAAGAAATTGCGATGATTCTCAACAACAAACAGAAACAGTACCTCAAGGGCCTTGCCCACAGCCTCAAACCTGTCGTCCTGCTGGGTCAGCATGGTCTGACCGAAGGCGTACTGGCCGAGATCGATCTGGCACTGAACCATCACGAGCTGATCAAGGTTAAGGTTGCGTCTGAAGATCGTGAGATGAAACAACTGGTTATGGATGCCATCGTCCGTGAAACCGGTTCAGTCAAAGTACAGAGCATGGGCCATGTGCTGACCATTTATCGTCAGGCTAACGAACCCAAGATCCAGCTGCCCCGCAAATAAAAGGAAAGAGCGCTGCTCTTTCCTTCTTCCACTTCTTCCCGAGTCGCTTGCCAAAGTAGTCGCCAACCCCTTAACCTGCGATGAATACTTCCGGACACGCGCTATGGCTCACCATCAAATTCTAACCGACGATGAGCTGGCCATGCTGCGGGACTTGGGGAGCAATCAGGAGAGTCATCTCCTGAGTGGTCACCTCGACGGCCCCATGCTTGGCTTGCTGCAAAAAGCCGATAACCTCGTACTCGAAGCCCGCTTCGCAGGACACCAGCTACGCTTTCCCCTCACCTTTACCCAAAGAGAAGATGGCTTTATCGAGCCACGTCTATCTGCTCCGGTGATCAGGGAGCTGGGGTTTGCCCGTCCTCGCGCCTGGCGACTCAGCCAGAAAGCGCGGTTGCGTACCGAGCAAGGGCACTATCAGGTGCTCAGCCTCTCCCTCAACGGGCTCATCGTCGAGAACATGCCTCTCGGCATGGTGGCGGATACACAGCTCAACGGCGAACTCTGCCTCGATGAGGAAGAACCTCTGCCACTGCAGGGACGATTGGTCAGGTTAATCAAATCCAACCCGGCCAGCGCCACTTGGGCGATCAGCTTCCAGATGAGCGAAAGCGACATAGAGCGCCTGCGCCACTGGTTGTTTCAACGTCATCAGGATGCCTTTACCGAGGCCTATCAGGCCGGGTAAAGAGAAACAGGGGAGCACCCGCTCCCCTGTCCCATCAAATACTGCAGCGCTTAGAGATAAGCGACTTCCAGCACTTCGTACTCCACGTCACCAGCCGGAGTCTTGACGATGGCCACATCGTCTACTTCCTTGCCGATCAGGGCGCGGGCAATCGGTGAATTGACGGAGATAAGGTTCTGTTTGATGTCGGCCTCATCATCACCCACGATGCGGTAGACAACCTCTTCCTCTGTCTCGCTCTTGAGCAGGGTCACGGTCGCGCCAAAAATGATGCGGCCATTGTTGGTCATCTTGGTGACATCGATCACCTGGGCATTGGAGAGCTTGGCTTCAATCTCCTGAATGCGGCCTTCACAGAACCCCTGCTGCTCGCGGGCAGCATGGTATTCGGCGTTTTCCTTCAAATCACCGTGCTCACGGGCATCGGCAATCGCTTCGATAATCTGGGGACGCAGCTCGGTCTTGAGATATTCGAGCTCTTCGCGCAGCTTCTCAGCACCGCGAACAGTCATCGGAGTATGGTTCATAGTCGAAACCTGGGTTGCTTGAAAATAGAAGCTGCGGCGATCAGCAAGAAAGCCGCAGCAGTCGGTTCGGATGAGGCATCTTAATATGAAGCCGGCACAAAATCCATGTCAGCTCCCTGATGCAGATCTCGCTTTGCGACTCATCATCGCTCTGCTTTCGGCACCGAGATGGGTGACGAGACAGTGGGCTTGCCCTGCATGATGGAGATCTCCACGCGCCGGTTCGCCCGCCGGTTCTCCGGGGTATTGTTGGGCAGCAGCGGCTGAGAATCTGCCATCCCCTGCACCACCAGCCGCCCCTGATCAAAACCGGGCACCTTGATCATCTGGTGAGCGACCGCTACCGCACGCTGGGTTGAAAGCTCCCAGTTTGACTGGAACAACTCGTCATGGGTTGCCACGTTATCGGTGTGGCCAGAGATGGTGATCTCCCCCGGCACATCCTTGAGCAACTCGGCAACTTTACGGATAACAGGCCAGAATTGAGGCTGCAGAAAAGCAGAGCCGGCAGGAAATGACGCCTTCTCCCGGATCCTGATGATGATCTGCTGACCCAGCGCCTCAATTTCAATCGCCCCATCCTGGATCTGGGACTTCATCTGTTCGGCGAGCGCTTTGGCCAGCTCATTGGATTGTTGCTGCGCCTGGTGCGCATCCTGAGCCGTATCACCACCGGTCTGCTTGCCATCGGTTTTGTCCTGCCCGCCAGCCTGATCCGACTCGCCGGGCAGAAACTCCAGCTCGGTCTGAGTCATATCGATAGTCTGCTGCATTATGGTATCTATGGGGGTCGGCTCCGGCCGACCCGGCCGAAACTCCTGGGCAATCACCGAGGTCCCCTTGGGAATATCCTTCACTTCCAGAATATTCTGCACGCCGAATGCCTTCTCCATGGAGCCCGCGATCTGCTTGAACTTCTGTACGTCCATCTCGGCAAACGAGAGCAGCAGCACGAAGAAGCACATCAATAGCGACATCAGATCGGCGAAAGTCCCCATGTAACCGGGCAACCCCGGTGGCGGACATTTGCATTTGGACATAAAGCCCCCTACTCCGCGCCGTTATTGCGTTTGGATTGATGCAAATAGTTCTGCAACATGGTCTGGATCACCCGCGGATTCTGTCCATCCTGAATCCCCATGATGGCATCGAGGATCAGTGTGCGGCAAAGCCGCTCCTCACCACTGCGCAGCTCCAGCTTGTCGGCAATCGGAATCGCGATCATGTTGGCCTCGATGGCGCCATACAGGGTCGTGAGCAATGCCACCGCCATGGCCGGGCCGATGGACTTGGGATCGCTCATGTTTGCCAGCATGGCCACCAGCCCCACCAGCGTACCTATCATGCCCATGGCCGGGCCGAGATCCCCCAGCGTGCGGAATACCTTGATGGCGATGACATGACGCTCGGAGGTCAGCTCGATATCCTTCTCCAGCACGCCACGCACCACATCGGCATCGTGACCATCCACCAGCATATCGATCCCTTTTTTCATGAAGGGATTGGGAATTTCCGCCGCTTCAAGCGCCAGAAAGCCCCCCTTGCGGGATGCATCGGCCAGCTCAACCGCCTTGGAAATGAGATCTTCCAGCTTGTCGCCCTTGTACATAAAAGCTTTGCCGGCCACCTTGAACGCCATCAGGAACTGGCCAAGGTTGAACTTCATCATGGCGATAAAGATGGAGCCCAGAATGGTGATATAGACGGAGGGCATGTCCACATACATGGTGACGGGGCCACCCAGCAGCATGCCGTATATCACCACCCCGAAGCCCAGCACTATGCCTATCAGACTACCTAGATCCACGTCCTACTCCTGTCATCTGTGCTGATGCACTATTATACGCCGTTGAATTTTCTGCTATTGCGGCCCCGGCGGCAAGTTTCCATCCGAAGGGGGAGACAGCTCATTATCGACCGATTTGTCGAGAGTTTGCGGCTATGGCGTTTTCAACCTCCCCCCGCTGGGCGGTCGATGTTAATATAAGCCGTTTTTTTCAATCCCCGAGGATGGACATGGCCAGTAAAAAAATCGACCGTCTGAGTTTTGATGCCACTCTGGAAGAGCTGGAAACCATCGTTCATCAGCTGGAGCAAGGTTCCCTCCCGCTGGAAGAGGCGCTCAAGCAGTTCGAGCAAGGAGTCCATCTGGTGCGTGCCGGCCAGCAGAAGCTGGAACAGGCAGAACAGAAGATCCAGATCCTGCTGAGCAAAGCCGATGGCAGTGACCAGCTTGCCCCCTTCCAGCCAGAACAAGGAGAAGAGTGAGTGGCGCTGGACCATTTTTCCCGTCTGCATCGTCAGCGTATTGACGACTGTCTGTCAGCACAACTTGAATCCTTGCCCGCCATGGCGCCGCGCCTGCGCGATGCCATGAAATATGGCTTGCTGCTCGGCGGCAAGCGGGTACGTCCCTTTCTGGTCTACGCCGTCGGCGAGATGCTGGGGGTAAAGAGCGAACTGCTCGATGGCCCGGCCGCTGCGGTGGAGTGCATCCACGCCTACTCGCTGCTGCACGACGATCTGCCCGCCATGGACGACGACGATTTGCGTCGCGGCCAGCCGACCGTTCACAAGGCCTTCGATGAAGGCACTGCCATTTTGGCCGGTGATGCCCTGCAGACGCTGGCGTTCTCCATTCTGGCCGATCACCCCATGCCAGAGACACTGCTGGCCAACCGGGTGCGCATGCTGAGCACCCTCGCCCGCGCCTCCGGTTATCTCGGTATGTGCGGCGGTCAAGCGCTGGATCTGCAAGCGGAAGGACGCCGGATCACACTCGCCGAACTGGAACAGGTACACCGCCACAAGACGGGGGCTCTCATCGAGTGCGCCGTCACTCTTGGCGCCCTGTGCAAAGAGAATGTGGACGAAGCGACCCTGACGGCACTGCAAACCTATGCCTCCGCCATCGGCCTCGCCTTCCAGGTGCAGGATGACATCCTCGACATCACCGGCGACACCGCCACCCTGGGCAAACCGCAAGGCTCCGACCTGGCGCTGGAGAAGAGTACCTATCCGGCCCTGCTTGGACTCGAAAACGCCCGTGAGCTGGCTCGCGAACTGCACGGTAAAGCCTTAACAGCCCTGCAATCCTTGCCCTACAATACCGACATTCTGGAAGCGTTCGCCGATTACATCATCGAGCGAACCCACTAAACGCTGGATAACAGTTAAAAAATGAGCGTTGATATTAGCAATTTCCCCAACCTGGCCCTTGCGGACACCCCGATAGAGCTGCGTTCCCTGCCCAAAGAGCGGCTACCGGTGCTGTGCAACGAGCTGCGCGAATATCTGCTGCGCTCCGTCAGCCGCTCCAGCGGACACTTTGCCTCCGGGCTCGGCACGGTCGAACTGACCGTGGCCCTGCACTACGTCTACAACACCCCGTTCGATCGGCTGATCTGGGATGTGGGCCATCAGGCCTATCCCCACAAGATCCTGACCGGACGCCGTGACCAGATCCACACCATCCGGCAGAAGGATGGTCTGCACCCCTTCCCCTGGCGTGGCGAGAGCGAGTATGACGTGCTATCCGTCGGCCACTCCAGCACCTCCATCGGAGCCGCTCTCGGTATGGCGGTTGCCGCCGAGAGTGAAGGGCTGGGCCGCAAGGTCGTTGCGGTGATCGGTGATGGCGCCATCACGGCGGGGATGGCTTTTGAAGCGCTCAACCACGCCGGCGACGTCCATAAAGACATGCTGGTGATCCTCAACGACAACGAGATGTCCATCTCCGAGAATGTCGGCGCGCTCAACAACCATCTGGCCCGGGTCATGTCCGGCAAGCTCTACACCACTATCCGCGAAGGCGGCAAGAAGGTGCTGGCCGGTCTGCCGCCAGTCAAGGAGCTGGCCAAGCGGGCCGAAGAGCACCTCAAGGGGATGGTGGTGCCCGGCACCCTGTTCGAGGAGTTTGGCTTCAACTACATCGGCCCCATCGACGGTCACGATATAGAAGCGCTGGTCGAGACCCTGCGCAACATGCGCAATCTCAAGGGCCCGCAGCTGCTGCACGTCAAGACCAAGAAGGGCAAGGGCTACGAGCCGGCGGAGAAAGACCCCATCGGTTATCACGCGGTGCCCAAGTTCAATCCGGACGAGTGCGCCCTGCCCAAGGCGAGTGGTGCCAAGCCCACCTTCTCGGCCATCTTCGGCCAGTGGCTGTGCGATATGGCGGCCAAAGACGAGAAGCTGGTCGGCATCACCCCTGCCATGCGCGAAGGTTCCGGGCTGGTGAAATTCAGCCAGCAGTATCCGGATCGCTACTTCGATGTGGCCATTGCCGAGCAACATGCGGTCACTTTCGCCGCTGGTCTCGCTATCGCCGACAAGAAGCCGGTGGTTGCCATCTATTCGAGCTTCCTGCAACGTGCCTACGATCAGGTGATCCACGACGTGGCGCTGCAAGAGCTGCCGGTGCTGTTCGCCATCGACCGGGCTGGTCTGGTGGGCGCTGACGGCCCGACCCATCAGGGTGCGTTCGATATCAGCTTCCTGCGCACCGTGCCCAACATGGTGATCATGACCCCCTCCGACGAGAACGAATGCCGTCAGATGCTCTATACCGGCTATCGCCATCAGGGGCCTGCCGCGGTGCGCTACCCACGTGGCAGCAGCCTGAGCGATGCCCCCATCTTGCAGGAGATGCAGGCACTGGCGCTTGGCAAGGGACGCATCATTCGAGAGGGCAAAGGCACCGCCATTCTGGCGTTTGGCACTCTGCTGCAACATGCCAAAGCGGCGGCAGAAGCACTTGATGCCACTCTGGTGGATATGCGCTTCGTCAAACCGATGGATGAGGCGCTGGTGCTGTCGCTGGCGGCTAGCCACGATCAGTTCGTCACCATCGAAGACAACGCCATCATGGGCGGCGCCGGTTCGGCGGTGAACGAGCTGCTGATGCGCAATAAACAGTGCAAGCCGGTGCTCAACCTCGGCCTGCCGGATCGCTTCGTGGAACAGGGTACCCAGCAGGAGATCTATGCCCTGCTCGGTCTGGACGATGCAGGCATCCAGCGCAGTATCGAAAGCTGGCTGCAAGCCTGATAATGCTTAAAGCTATCAATAAAAGAAGGGCGCCTCATTGGCGCCCATTTTATTTTGCGTTTCTGACCCAGATTACCCTTTGTAGATCTTGGGGTTAAACACATCCCGCAGCCAGTCACCCAGCAGGTTGATGACCAGCACCAGCACCACCAGACAGATGCCGGGGAAGGCGGTGATCCACCAGGAGCCGGAGAAGATGTAGTTGAAGCCGACGCTGATGAGCGAGCCCAGCGAGGGCTGATCAACCGGCATCCCCAGACCGAGGAAGGAGAGTGCCGCTTCACTCATGATGGCGTTGGCCACCTGCACGGTGGAGATAACCAGAATGGGCGACAGGCAGTTGGGCAGAATGTGGCGGAACATGATGCGCGGGGCGCGGAACCCCATCACCTTGGCCGCCTCCACATACTCCTTCTTCTTCTCCGCCAGCACCGAGGCGCGCACGGTACGGGCGTACTGCGGCCACTCGGCGATCCCGATGATCACCACCAGCATCACGATGGCAAAGCGCGAGTAGAACTCGGAGCCAAAGGTTGCCTGAAAGATGGCGGAGATAATGATCGCCACCATCATGGTGGAGAACGACAGCTGCACGTCGGCAAAGCGCATCAAGAGGTTGTCAATGCGACCGCCAAAGTAGCCGGCGATCAGGCCAATGACGATACCCAGCACCAGCTGCAGCCCTACCGCAAACAGACCGATGGTGAGGGAGATACGGGCACCATAAAGAATGGTACTCCAGATATCCCGCCCCTGGTTGTCGGTGCCGAGCCAGAAGCGCTCCTCGCCACCATCCAGCCATGAAGGAGGCAGTTCGGCATCCATCAAGTCGAAGCTGGTCTGGTCATAGACGTTGTGCGGGGCGATCCAGGGAGCCAGCAAGGCAGCCACCACGAACACCACGAACACCGCAAAGCTGAACATGGCTACCTTGTCCCGCAGGAAGTAGTAGACGATGTCGGAGTTCTTGAAACGTGCCCAACGGCTTGGGCTTGCAGTTACAGCGTTACTCATGCTTACCCCTTGGCAGTCAGGTTAACGGTCGGGTTGATCAACCCGTAGAGCAGGTCGACCAGAGTATTGGTCACCACGAAGATCAAGCCCACGAAGATGACGTAGGCGGTGATCAGCGGGGTATCGACCCGGTGGATCGCCTCGAGGAACAGGAAGCCGGTTCCCGGCCACTGGAACACGCTCTCGGTCAGGATGGTGTAGGCCACCATGGTGCCGATCTGCACCCCACCGACGGTAATGACCGGCAGCATGGTGTTCTTCAGGGCGTGCTGGTAGTAGACCTTGTTGTTATCCAGCCCCTTGGCGCGGGCGAACTTGACGTATTCGGAGGAGAGCTGCTCCAGCATCTCGGAGCGCACCAGCCGGATAAACAGCGGCAGCATGATGGAGGAGAGCGACACCGCAGGCAGGATCAGGTGTTTGATACCGTCCCAGGTGAAGAAGCCCGACTCCCAACCCAGCAGGTTACGGGTCTCGCCGCGACCATAGGCCGGCAGCCAGCCCAGCTGGATGGAGAAGAGATACATCAGCATGATGGCGGTCAGGAACACCGGGATCGAAATGCCGATACTGCTCCCCGCCATGATGATCTTGGTGGGAATGCTGCGCGGCCGGATCGCCGAGTAGACTCCCAGCGGAATGGAGACCACGACGATGATGAGCGCGGCGGCAAAGACCAGCTCAAGGGTAGCTACCAGCTTGTCGAGGATCACCTCAAGAGCCGGTCGCTTGAAAAAGTAGGAAGTACCCAGATCCCCGTGCACCGCATTTTTCAAAAAGCGGCTGTATTTGACGAGGAAGGGATCGTTGAGGCCCATCTTCTCGCGCAATTCGTGGCGCTGGGCTTCGGAGACGGATTGTCCCACCAGCTCGCGCAACGGATCCCCCAGGTTGTCCTGGATGGAGAAGGCGACCAGGCTGATGACGAACATCACTATCACGGCCTGATAGAACCGTTTCAGCAGGAATGTAAACATGCTTGTCCTTCTACGTGGCCTGTGTCGTGGCACAGGCTTCTGTTAGCAGGCGGAGTGGCCAGCTGACCACTCCGCCCCGTCCTTCCTTGTGACGTTCGCTTACTTGCCGACCACCAGATCGCCGAAGTAAGGGAAGTTCATCACGTTGACCACCGGCTTGATGTCGACGTTCTTCTTCGCGCCGTAGGCCAGATCTTCCCAGTGCAGCGGCACATAAGCTGCATCCTCGATCACCATGGCTTCCACCTTCTTCAGCATCTCGGCACGCTTGGCCGGATCTGTCTCGGCATTGGCCTGCTCGACCAGCTTGTCAGCCTCTGCGTTGGCATAGCCGGCGCAGTTGTACTGACCCATACCGGTCTTGGCATCCTTGGTGAAGGTCAGGAACTCGAAGAAGTTCGCGGTATCTTCAGTGTCGGAATGCCAGCCAATCATCTGCATGTCGGCGGCGCACTTGTCAAACTCCGGCCAGTACTGGGCCACCGGCATGGTCTTGAGATCCACCTTGATGTTGATCTTGGCCAGCATGGCGGAGACAGCCTGGGCAATCTTGACGTCGTTGACGTAACGGGCAGCCGGGGCGATGAAGGTCATCTTGAAGCCCTTCTCCTGACCGGCTTCTTTCATCAGCTGCTTGGCTTTGGCCAGATCATACTGAGGCACCAGCGCTTCGTTGTGACCGGCATAGCCTTTCGGGCTCAGCTGGCCGGCCGGGGTACCGAAGCCCTTGTTGATCTTCTCGACGATACCCACCTGGTTGATGGCGTAGTTGATCGCCTGGCGCACGCGCTTGTCTTTCAGCGCCGGGTTGGTGTTCTGGTTCAGCTCGATGATGATGGCGCGGGTACCGGACAGGGTAACCAGCTGGGAGTCCTTGCCATTCTTCACACGCTCCAGATCGTTCGGCGCAACCGGGTAGATCACGTCCACGTCACCACCCAGCAGCGCGGCAACGCGGGTCGCGTCTTCCTTGATCGGCACCACGGTCAGGTTCTCGACGTTACCCTTGGAGGCCTTGTCCCAGTAGTTGGGGTTGCGGGCATAATCGAGCTTCACGCCCTGCTCGCGGAACTTGACGGTGAACGGGCCAGTACCGGAAACGTGGGTAGAGGCATAAGAGTCGCCATTCTTGACGATCTCGGCCTTGTCTTTGCCCGCTTCGGTCTTGCCGGTATAGAACTTGGAGTCCATCGGGAAGATGTAGGTGACGGTCTGCAGGATCAGCGGGAAGGGCTTCGCGGTAATCAGATCGACTGTGTAGTCATCTACCTTCTTCACTTCGACGATGGGGTCGAAGATCGCCTTGAAGTCGACAGAGGACTTCAGACGGTTGACGGTCCATACCACGTCATCGGCGGTAAAGTCGTTACCGGAGTGGAACTTGACCCCTTTGCGCAGGTGGAAGCGGACGGTCTTGTCGTCAACACGCTCATACTTCTCGGCCAGACGCGGCTCGAATTTCAGATCCTGGGTGTAACGCATCAGGGGATCGAATACCAGGTGCGACATCTCCAGGGTCTGACCGGAGAGCTGCTCCTGCGGATCCAGCGAGGTGGCATCGGAGGCGACACCTACCTTGATATCAGCGGCAGAGACGCTGAAGGCGAAACCGGCGGCAAACAGCGCCAGGGCAATCTTGGAAAATCCTTTCTTCATCTTTTTCTCCATGCTTTTGGCTTTTTTATTAACGAACAACGGGTTTGAGCGACCATCCGGCGCACCGGCGCTCTCCTAGCTTGCGATTTCCAGCCCCTCGCGGGACATTCCCTTGAACTCCGGCATGAGGGAGATCAGCTTGCGGCTGTACTCATGCTCGGCATTGGTAAAGAGTTTCTCGGTCTCTGCCACTTCCACCAGATGACCGTGCTGCATCACCCCGATGCGGTCGCACATCTGGCGGATCACCGGCAGATCGTGGCTGATGAACAGCATGGTGAGCTTGAGCTCCTGCTGCAGATCCTTGAGCAAGTTGAGGATCTGGGCCTGTACCGAGACATCCAGCGCCGAGGTCGGCTCGTCGCAGATGAGAAAACGGGGGCGGGTCGCCAGCGCACGGGCAATGGAGATGCGCTGGCGCTGACCACCGGAGAACTCGTGGGGATACTTGACCCCGGCACCGCGGCCAAGACCGACGTGATCCAGCAGATCCCCGACAATCCCCTCGATCTGGCTCTCGCTGCTCGCCAGCTGGTGGAAGCGGATCGGCTCGGCAATGATGTCGCGCACCTTCATCCGCGGGTTCATCGATGAATAGGGGTTCTGGAACACCATCTGCATCTGGCGACGCAGCGGGCGGCGCTCACTCTCGCTCTTGAGGGCAGTCAGATCGATCCCCTCAAAGACGATGTTGCCGGTATCAGGCGGATAGAGGCCGGTGATGGCGCGGGCAATGGTCGATTTACCTGAGCCCGACTCCCCCACCAGACCGAAAGTCTCGCCCTCGAAGATCTCGAAGCTGATGTTGTTGCAGGCACGCACATACTGGCGGCGGCTCGGGAAGATGGAGTCCTTGGTGACAAACTTCAGATCGACGTTCTCCACCCGCAGCAGCGCCCCTTCATAGGCACGCTCGTCCTGACTCTGACCAAGCCAGTGGGTCTTGAGGTCGATATTGGTATCCGGCGCGCTGGCATCCTCGATATAGGAGACCAGCGGGAAGCGCACCAGCTTCACATCCGAGCGGGGCACCGCCGAGATGAGGCTGCGGGTATAGGGGTGATTGGGGCTGCCCAGTACCTGCTCGGTGCGGCCAAACTCCACCAGATCGCCGCGATACATCACCGCCACCTTGTCGGTGACGTTGGAGACCACGCCCATGTCGTGGGTCACCAGCATGCAGCCCACCTGACGCTCCTTGCAGAGGGTGCGGATGAGCTGGAGGATCTGATCCTGGATAGAGACGTCGAGGGCCGTGGTCGGCTCGTCGGCGATGATGAGTTCGGGGTCTCCGGAGAGGGCGATGGCAATGACCACCCGCTGGCGCATGCCGCCGGAGAACTGGTGCGGATACTGCTTGATGCGCAGCTCAGGCTGCGGGATCCCCACCGCCTTCATCAGATCCAGCGCCTTGGCAAAGGCGGCTTCGCGTGACAAATCTGTGTTGGCCAGAATGGTCTCGACCAGCTGATGCTCAACGGTGAACAGCGGGTTGAGGGAGGTCATCGGATCCTGAAAGATAAAACCGATGCGTGAACCACGGATAGCCCGCATCTCGTTCTGGCTCTTGCCGGAGATAAGCTCGCCATTGAGGTAGATGTCGCCACGGGCGATGCGACCGGGCGGGCTCAGGAGATCGATGACGGCGTTGCCGATGGTGGATTTGCCGGCACCTGACTCACCCACGACGCCGACAATCTCCCCTTTTTCGATGGAGAAAGAGAGATCCTTCACTGCGGCCAGTACCCCGTAGCGGGAGGGGTACTCGATCCGCAAGTTCTTTACTTCGAGCAAGGACATGTTTACCTCTGCGGGGGACATCCGTCCCAAATAATTCGTCCATAAATCGGCCGCAGATGCCGGTGCTGCTCAGGGCAATTAATGCTCAATCCGTGTAGCAGTTAAACCAGCGATCCGGGCGGGTTTTTTGCATTTTTTTGGAATAACCCGCGAGTAAATTAGACGGTTTGCCCACGGGTGTAAATGATTGAGTTATACAATTCCGCAATGTTTTGCGCAGATAACCACCATTTCCATAGCGAAAAATGATGACTATAGTCACAAAAACGGCCCGCATATCCATATACCTACCGCTAGCATTACTTTAATTTCAACAAGAACGCAACAAGCAGCATTTATCACTATTCTCCATTCACGGTAAGGCCCCGAATGAGTAGTGAATATTTATGTGAAATGGATGATATACGGCAGCATATGCCGATGAATGAAAATTAGGCAGATATAAATCGGGGAGTGCTGTAACAGTCACTCCCCGGGAGAGGGCAATCAAGCGAGCCAGGCGGCCAGTAATTGCATACAAATGAAGGCGAACAGAGCGGCAATCAGATCGTCCAGCATGATGCCAAGGCCGCCGTGGATACGGCGATCAAACCAGGAGATGGGCCAGGGTTTGAGCACATCGAACAGGCGAAACAGCAGAAAGCCCGCCAGTACCCACTCCCAACCGGCCGGCGCCGCTATCATGGTGACGCCAAAGCCGATCACCTCGTCCCAGACGATGGCGCCGTGATCCGGCATGCCGATGGCATCGGTGGCACTCTGGCAGATGCGGATACCGATCAGGAATCCCACCACCAGCAGGGCGATAAACCAGGAGGTCGGCAAACCGCTCACCAGCAGGTAGAGCGGGATGGCAGCGATCGTCCCCATGGTACCCGGCGCTTTGGGGGAGAGACCGGAGCCAAAGCCCACCGCCAGAAAGTGGAGCGGATTCTTCAGATCCAGTCGTTTCAGCTCGGGCTTTATCGTAAACAGACTCATGCGAAATGGTCCCACCCTTTCAGTTGCAGCTCGACCGGCTGCTCGCCACGCAGGTACTCGATGCCCGGTTCACCCGCCACGATGCGGCCGATACGGGTAAACTTGACCCCGCTGTGGGCCAGCGCGGTATCGAGCGCGCCGTGATGCTCCTGCGGCACGGTGAAGCAGAGCTCGTAGTCATCGCCGCCGGCCAGCGCCAGCTGCCACGCATCCTGCTCGCTCACCGCATCCTGCAGCACCGGCGAGAGCGGCAGCAGATCGAGATCGATCTGGGCCCGCACACCGGACGCCTTGAGGATATGGCCAAGATCCGATGCCAGCCCGTCGGAGAGATCCAGCGCACTGCCCGCCAGTCCGCGCAGTGCCTGTCCGGCCAGAATGCGGGGATGGGGGTGGTCGAGGCGTGGCAGCACGGCCGCCAGCTGGTTCTCGTTGAGGGTGCGTTTGCCCAGCAGGTGGGAGAGCGCCAGGGCGGCATCCCCCAGAGTGCCGGTCACATAGATGCCGTCACCGGCTTTGGCGCCGCTGCGCATCAGGGCGCGACCGGCAGGCACCGACCCTTTGACCGACACAGTGATCGAGAGCGGCCCGCGGGTCATGTCCCCGCCCACCAGCGCCACGTTGTAGTACTCGGCGAGCTCCAGGAATCCTTCGGCAAAGCCGGCGACCCAGCTCTCGTTGATGGCCGGCAGCGTCAGCGCCAGCGAGACCCAGCGCGGCTCGGCCCCCATGGCGGCAAGATCGGAGAGATTGACCGCCAGCGCCTTGTAGCCAAGATCGACCGGATCCATGTCGGGGAAGAAGTGCACGCCGCTGACCAGGGTATCCGTGCTCACCGCCAGCTGGGTGTCGGGGGGCAGGGTCAGCAGGGCGCAGTCGTCTCCAGGGCCCATCACCACGTCCTTGCGGGCGTGGGGGACCTTGAAGTACTTATCAATCAGCTCGAATTCACCCATACAGTAAAAAGCCAGCGATAAGCTGGCTCCTCTATTAGATGCTGATGAACGCAGCTATCAGCGCTTGTCCAGCGACTTGATCACCTTGTCCAGTACACCGTTGACAAACTTGTGGCTGTCATCGGCAGCAAAAGCTTTGGCCAGCTCGATCGCTTCGTTGATGACCACACGCGGCGGCACATCATCACGACGGGTCAGCTCATAGGTCGCCAGACGCAGGATCGCCTTGTCCACCATGTCCACTTCTTCCAGCGGACGGGAGAGGAAAGGTGCGAAGACCTTGTCCAGCTCGTTGCAGTGGAGCGATACCCCGAACAGCAGATCGCGGAAGTAGTTCAGGTCTACACCCTTGGTGTCCTGATCGATCTTGAACTGCTCTTCGATGTCACCCACGTTGGCCTTGGTCATCTGCCACTGGTAGATGGCCTGGGTGGCGCAATGACGGGCTTTACGGCGCTCAGACGGTTTCAATGCATTTCTCCTCGTTACACGTCCAGTTCTTTCAGGACGTTGATCATTTCAAGCGCTGCCAGTGCAGCCTCTGCACCCTTGTTACCCGCCTTGGTACCTGCACGCTCGATGGCTTGTTCAATGTTTTCGGTAGTCAGCACGCCGAAGGCGACGGGGATTTCATACTCCATCATCACCTGGGCCATGCCTTTGCTGTTCTCGTTTGCCACCAGATCGAAGTGGTAGGTGCCGCCACGGATGACAGTACCGACCGCCACGATGGCGTCATATTTGCCGCTCTTGGCCAGCTTCTTGATAACCAGCGGCATTTCAACTGCGCCCGGTACTTTCACCAGAGTCAGATTGCTGTCCTGCACTTGACCTTGACGCTTCAGTACGTCTACTGCACCACTCACCAGGCTGTCGTTGATGAAGCTGTTGAAACGGGCAACGACAATGGCAACGCGCGCCTCGGGAGCGGCAATGTTTCCTTCGATAACCTTCATTGGAAATCCTGTATCTGTGAAAGCAAAAGGGCCGGAGTCAAAAGTGCGCACATTCTAGCACAACAGACCCACGACAAAAACCATGGCCGCAACGAGCGGCCATGATCGCCAATTCAACGGGCCGGCGTGGTCATGCGCCGGCATACGCCACGGCTTGCCGAGGACGGATAACACCCTCTGCAAGCCGCAGCTGTAGCGTTTATTCGCCTATGTATTCAACCACTTCCAGACCGAAACCGCCGAGGGCATGGTACTTCTTCGGCGAGCTCAACAGGCGCATCTTGCTTACGCCAAGGGCCTTGAGGATCTGGGAGCCAACACCAACCCGGCGAGAAGTCCCCTGCCACTTGGCTCCTTCCGGCGCCAACCCCTTGTCGGCGGCTTCAAAACCCTTGACCCGGGCCAGCAGCTCGGCGCCGTGGGCTTCCGCCCCCAGGATCACCAGCACCCCGCCCTCGTCGGCAATGCGAGCCATGGACTTGGGCAGCGGCCAGCTGCGGGCGGCATGGCGATCGGTCAGCAGCAGATCGCTCAGCACGTCGTGCAGGTGCACCCGCACCAGCGTCGGCTGGTCGGCCTGTACCTCACCCTTTTTCAGGGCGAAGTGCACCTGATTGTCGATGGTGTCGCGGAAGGTGATGAGGTCGAACTCGCCAAACTCGGTGGGCAGCTTGCACTCGGCCACCTTCTCGACCGTGGTCTCGTGCTGGTTGCGGTACTCGATAAGGTCGGCGATGGTGCCAAGCTTGATTCCGTGCTCCTCGGCGAAGATCTCCAGGTCAGGACGGCGCGCCATGGTGCCATCTTCGTTGAGGATCTCGACGATGACGGCGGCAGGCTCGAAACCGGCCAGACGGGCCAGATCGCAGCCCGCTTCGGTGTGGCCGGCACGGGTCAGCACGCCGCCATCCTGCGCCATCAGCGGGAAGATGTGGCCCGGCTGCACCAGATCGGCCGCCTTGGCATTGGCCGCCACAGCGGCCTGCACGGTCACCGCGCGATCGGCGGCGGAGATACCTGTGGTCACCCCTTCTGCCGCCTCGATGGAGACGGTAAAGGCGGTGGAGAACTGGGCATTGTTGCGATCCACCATCAGCGGCAGCGCCAATTGCTTGCAGCGATCCCGGGTCAGGGTCAGGCAGATGAGGCCACGGCCGTAGCGGGCCATGAAGTTGATATCCTCCGGACGGACACAGGAGGCGGCCATGATGAGGTCCCCTTCGTTCTCCCTGTCTTCGTCATCCATCAGGATCACCATCTTGCCAGCCTTGATGTCGGCAATGATTTCCTGGGTTGTGCTCAGCGCCATGGGCTACTCCATCTGTCTATTTGGGGATTGAGCCCGCAGGCTCAACGGGAATGTGAGATATGCTGCTCTAGATTGGGGCGCATGGCCCCATTTCAATCGGAGCGGGATCACAGAAAATCGTTTTGGTCGGGGCCAACACCCCGAGCATCAGAGAAAACCGGCCTTGGCCAGCTTGTCCAAAGTCAGGGTAGAGGCGCTGCTCTCCTGACTCTTGCCCATCATCAAGCGCTCCAGATAGCGGGCGATCTGATCGACCTCGAGGTTGACCTTGTGACCCGGCTTCCAGCTGGCGATGGTGGTCTCCTGCGCAGTGTGGGGCACGATCGTCAGGCGAAACAGGTCGCCCTGCACCGCGTTGACGGTGAGGCTGATGCCATCCACCGCAATGGAACCTTTCTCGGCGATGTAGCGGGAGAGCTCGCCCGGCGCCTTGATCCAGTACTCGATGGCGCGGCCGCTGCTGGAGACGCTTTTCACTTCCCCTACCCCGTCCACATGGCCGGAGACCAGATGGCCGCCGAGGCGGGAGGTGGGCATCAGCGCCTTCTCGAGGTTGACCCGATCGCCCACTCTGGCGGCGGCAAAGCCGGTACGGGAGAGGGTTTCCAGCGACACATCGGCGGTATAGCTCTTGTCGCCCAGCGCCACCACGGTGAGGCAGACGCCGTTGGTAGCGATGGAGTCGCCCAGCTTGACGTCGCTAAAATCCAGGCCCGGGGCGTGCACGGTGAGAGCCATGTCCTCCCCCTGACGACGCAGTTCGGCCAGGGTCCCCACCGCTTCGATAATTCCGGTAAACATGCAGATCACCTTGCTGATGACGGGGGCAGCAGATGCCCCCTTGAACATTGAAAGATCAGGCTATTTTGGCGGTAATGCGAATATCCGGCCCCACCATGCGCACATCCTTGATGGCGAGCTTGGGCGCCTGGAACAGCCGGGTCAGGCCGGGCAGATGGAACAGGCCGCGCCCCTCGTCGCCCATCAGTTTGGGCGCCTGATAGAGCACCAGCTCATCCACCAGCCCTTTTTCCAGCAGAGCGCCGCACAGCCGCGGGCCCGCCTCGACCAGTACCGAATTGACGTTCTGCTTGGCCAGCAGCATGAAGAGGCTGACCAGATCCAGCTTGCCATCCAGCAGCGGCAGCTCCAGCTGCTGCACCCACTCGGGCCACTCGCCGGATGCCTTGTGACGGGCCAGCAGCACCGGACTCTCGCTCTGGAACAGCGGCAAGTCGGGAGTGAGGCGGTTTTGTGAATCGACGATGACTCGCAGCGGCTGGCGCAGGGTCTCTTTGGGATAGCTAGCCTTGACCGAGGGGGGCAGCTCGTCCCAGCGCACGGTCAGAGAGGCACCATCGGCCAGCACGGTTTCGGCGCTGGAGAGCACCGCATCGTGGCGGGCCCGCAGTCGCTGCACGTCACGGCGCGCATCCGGGGAGGTGATCCACTGGCTCTCGCCGCTCGCCATGGCGGTGCGGCCATCGAGACTGGCCCCCAGCTTGACGGTCACCCGCGGGAAGGCGGTACGCATCCGCTTGAAAAAGCCCGGGTTGAGCGCTTCCGCTTCGCTTGCCAGCAGGCCGAAATCGGTCTTGATGCCTGCCTCGGAGAGCATCCGCAGGCCACGTCCACCCACCTGGGGATTGGGATCGACCATGGCCGCCACCACCCGGGCTACACCGGCGTTGATCAGCGCTTCGGCGCAGGGGGGAGTACGACCGTGGTGGGAGCAGGGTTCGAGGGTCACATAGGCGGTGGCGCCACGGGCGTTGTCACCGGCGGCGCGCAGGGCGTAGACCTCGGCATGGGGCTCGCCCGCCTTCTGATGCCACCCTTCGCCAACCACCACACCATCTTTCACCAGCACGGCGCCGACGCAGGGGTTGGGGGCCGTGGTGTAACGGCCGCGGCGGGCCAGCTCGAGGGCCCGACTCATCCATTGGTAATCATCTTGACTAAACATCCGGGCTCCTGTTTCCAGCAACGTATCCCGCGTGGTGCAGCAATCTGATGAGTTGCGTTCTTTTATCTCTTGCCGCTCACCAGCTTATCGCCAACAACATCGGGCAGATCGGCCATGGCATTTCCCGCCATGACGGCAGGCGCCGACTCGCAGGTTGCGGTCGCACGCCCTCAAATTTTTTCACCAGCGAAACAATGCTGAGCTTGGATGTTTCACTGGCGTAACAGTCCACTTGCCAGCCGGCAGCCAGCGTGGCGGCACCGGCCGGTCATGCCCCCTCCGATCCGGGAGGGGTTCGCAGCCGTTACTTCTCCAGCTTGGCGATCTCTTCGCCAAACTCGCGGATATCTTCAAAGCTGCGATAGACGGAGGCAAAGCGGATATAGGCCACCTTGTCCAATCCCTTGAGCTCATCCATCACCAGATTGCCCACCAGCTGGGAGGCAACTTCCCGCTCGCCGGTGGCGCGCAGGCGTGACTTGATGTGGTTGACCGCCTTTTCGATGGCCTCCATGCTCACCGGACGCTTCTCCAGCGCCCGCAGGATACCGGCCCGCAGCTTGTCCTCGTTGAACGGCTCGCGCGAGCCGTTGGACTTGATGACGCGGGGCATCACCAGCTCAGCCATCTCGAAAGTAGTGAAACGCTCATGACAGAGCAGGCATTCGCGACGGCGGCGCACCTGATGGCCTTCGGCCACCAGACGGGAATCGATCACCTTGGTATCAACGGCACTACAGAAAGGGCAATGCATCTGACCTCCGGCGTTAACAAAACGGGGCACCCGCCAACAGCTGCGGGTGTTAGGTCGGCCAGTGTAGCACGGCCATCCAACCGCGGTAAAAAGCGCAAAAACGTGATTTTTCTGGTCGTTATCGCCAAGGAGGCGGCTCAGTCGTCATAAGGCAGGCTATCGGGATCACAATCCTGATAATCGGGAGCGGGATCGACCACAAACCGCACCGCATCGATATGGCTGTGGCCCAGCAGCAATGCCTTGCCGATCCTGTGCATGCCATCCATCACCCGACCGGCGCTGTCGAGAATGATCGGATAGGCGAGATCCGCCGCCATGATGAGCTGGCAGTGCTCGACCACGCTGCGCACCGTGGGACTGGCGCAGCCATGACCGTACCAGTGCTCGCGGTCGAGCTCGGCAATCTCGCTCAACGCCACTGCCTGCTGCGGCAGATCACGGCTCAGTCGCACCAGCCGCCGTACATCCCATGCCAGCAGCCCCTGCTCACTGGCACGGAAGTGATACTGGGCGCGGATTGCCAGCCGAAGCTGCGCCTCCAGCGCCTTGTCCCGCTCTGTGCAGGAGTGTGCCTCTTCGCTCTGCATCTTCTCTTCGCGGTTCAATCTCATCCCTCCCCTGTTGCCCAATGCCATAAAAAACAATGCCACCCGAGGGTGGCATTGGTCTCAAACCGGATGGTCTGACTTATCAGCCATAGACCGGGAAGCGGCGGCAGATATCCAGCACCTTCTCGCGTACGGTAGCCAGCACGGCATCGTTGTCGTGGTTGTCCAGTACGTCGCAGATCCAGTGGGTCAGCTCGATGGACTCGGCTTCCTTGAAACCGCGGCGGGTGATGGCCGGAGTACCGATCCGCACACCGGAGGTGACGAACGGGGAGCGCGGGTCGTTGGGCACGGAGTTCTTGTTGACGGTGATGTTGGCTTTGCCCAGCGCAGCGTCAGCATCCTTACCGGTCAGCTCGCGGCCGATCAGATCAACCAGCATCAGGTGGTTGTCGGTACCGCCGGAGACGATCTTGTAACCGCGCTCGATGAAGGTAGCCGCCATCGCCTTGGCGTTTTTCACGACCTGAGCCTGATAGGTCTTGAACTCGGGCTCCAGCGCCTCTTTGAAGGCAACAGCTTTACCGGCGATGACGTGCATCAGCGGGCCACCCTGACCACCCGGGAAGACGGCGGAGTTGAGCTTCTTGTAGAGCTCCTCGTCGTCAGCTGCAGAAAGGATCAGACCACCGCGCGGACCGGCCAGGGTCTTGTGAGTGGTGGAGGTGACCACGTGCGCGTGGGGCACCGGGTTCGGGTAGACGCCAGCGGCGATGAGGCCTGCCACGTGAGCCATGTCGACGAACAGGTAGGCACCTACCTTGTCGGCGATTTCACGCATGCGGGCCCAGTCAACGATGCCGGAGTAGGCGGAGAAGCCACCGATCATCATCTTCGGCTTGTGCTCGACAGCCTGACGCTCCATGTCGTCGTAGTCGATCTTGCCGGACTCATCGATACCGTAAGGAATGATGTTGTACAGCTTGCCGGAGAAGTTGACCGGGGAGCCGTGGGTCAGGTGACCACCGTGGGCCAGGTTCATGCCCAGCACGGTGTCGCCCGGCTGCAGCAGGGCCATGTAGACGGCGCTGTTGGCCTGGGAGCCGGAGTGCGGCTGCACGTTGGCGTAGGTGGCACCGAACAGCTCTTTGGCGCGTTCGATAGCCAGGGTTTCAACCACATCCACATACTCGCAACCGCCGTAGTAACGCTTGGAGGGGTAACCTTCGGCGTACTTGTTGGTCAACTGGGAGCCCTGGGCTTCCATGACACGGGGGCTGGTGTAGTTCTCGGACGCAATCAGCTCGATATGCTCTTCCTGACGACGGGTTTCGTCTGTGATAGCCTGCCACAATTGCGGATCATAATTGGCGATGGTCATGTCACGTTTCAACATCCGTTTCTCTCCTGAAAATCGTTTGCGCGATAGGTGAAGTGGGCCCGCGCATTGTAACGTGAGCTGGATCAAAGAGACAGTCCAACCACCTAAAAAAATGTTGAATTTATGTTGTAAAAATCAGGAGTACCTGTCCGCTCCGGCCTGCAATCGTGACTCAAAAAGTCTCATTCAACCCTGCTCTTTGACTGGGCAAAACCCGAAGGGGATCACAACGATCCCGTTAGCCTTCCGGTAACATCTTCATTCGAAACAAATTTCATCATGATGGAGCTGATTGCAGCCATGCATCCGAGGGGCTGCACCTAACCGGAGGAATTGAAGATGGACCATCTGCTCACCTTTCTGATCCTGGCGATCTTTTTTCTGTTTTACTGGGTCTACTACACCAGCCAGCGCAAGCATATTCCCACCCACGCATGGGAGGAGCTCCCGACAAAGATGGAGTATCTGGCGATCCACCCGGAGGCGGTCGATGGCGACATCATCTTCTGTCACCACTGCGGCCATCACGAATTGATGGAAGTGGGGCTGGTACATCTGGCAGATTATCGCCGCGAATGGGTCTGCGCCAAGTGCAAGCAGGTGCTCTTTCGCGATGACGATCCCCACTCTCTCTGATGTGCCAAATGGCACAAGGAACAGATAATGAAACAGTTACACGCCAGCTGCCTCTGTGGTGCCATCCACCTCACCCTGCCTGACCAGTTCGACTACATGGGCAACTGCCACTGCTCGGAGTGCCGCAAGTTTTCCGGCTCCGACTATGCCTCCGTCGGCGGACTGGATGGCAGCAAGGTCTCCGTCACACAGGGCGAGGAGGCGCTGACCCGCTACCGCAAATCGGCCGAAACCACCCTAGCCTTCTGCCGCAATTGCGGATCCAGCCTGTTTAGCGAAAAGCAGAGCAGCGGCAAGATCAACCTGCGGCTGGGGATCCTCGACGATGTGCCGACCCAGAGCCCCAACTTCCACATTTTTGTCGGCTCCAAAGCGCCCTGGCATCAGATTGGCGATGATTGTCCGCAGTTCGAGACCCGCCCCTGAACAGAACCGCCAGCCAGCCTCCTCTGTGCCCGGCTGGCTGGAGTCACCGAAACCACCCCATGAAGTTTCCTTTATTTTTAAAGTCGTTAGAATCGGGGGCCATCAAGGCTCCCGATTGCCATCCACGGAGGAAAAATGCAGGACTTTATGGCTACCAGCGAACGCCGGGCCGAACTCTACTGGTGGTTCTCCACCCTGTTCGCAGCTGAACTCAGTGATGAGCAGATCGCCGAATATGACACCTATGATGTGCGAAGCTTCCTGAAAAGCCTCTCGACCCTGGATCCGATGCGCGAAGCCGTGGCCGAACTCAATGATGCCATCGCCCGCCTGCTGGTACGCCCGGCTCGCCAACAGGAACTCGCCGCCGATTTCGCCGGCCTGTTTCTGGTGGATCCCAAGCTGGGTGCCCTGCCCTACGAGTCCCTCTACCGCAGTGATGCCAAGCTGCTGATGCAAGCCCCGATGGCCGAGATGCAGGCCCGCCTCGATCGCCTCGGCATCAATGTCAGCGACAAATATAAAGAGCCTGCGGATCATCTGGCCATCGAGCTGGATCTGATGGGCAATCTCATCATCCGCGCGGCAGAAGCGAAGAGTGCAGCCGAGCGGGAAAACTGGCTCGACGAACAGGAAGCGCTGCTGCACGGCCACCTGCTGGGCTGGTTCGACAAGTTCGAGAGTGCCTGTCGCGCCGCCGACCAGTTTGGCTTTTACGGCGCCAGTGCCCGTCTGCTGGGGGTCTTCCTCAAGATGGATGCCAACTACCTGACTCTGGTCAAGCCGGCCCAGGCCAGCTAAGCAGATGAAAACAGCCCTGCTTCTCATTGCATGCTGGCTGTTGGCCCTGATCCCGCAGGATCAGGGCATTACCCCTCTCGTGGCCCTGCTGTTCAATCCGGATCGCGACCTCTACGGTACTGCCCAGCTCACCGGCTTTGCCGGTATCCTGCTAACCCTCTATCTTTCCAACCTCGGTGTCGAGGTGGTGCTGCGCCGCCGCTTCCAGATCGCTGGCATGCTGGCCCTGCTGGCCGCCTGGATTGACTTCATCCAGAGCAGCGGCAGCAGTGCCCACTGGCTGCAACTCTATGCGCTGGCCCTGCCTTTCCACCTGCTAGGCTGGCTGGTGTTTGTGCGCGGCGTTC
This sequence comes from Aeromonas sp. L_1B5_3, assembly GCF_963866575.1. Taxonomy (NCBI): domain Bacteria; kingdom Pseudomonadati; phylum Pseudomonadota; class Gammaproteobacteria; order Aeromonadales; family Aeromonadaceae; genus Aeromonas; species Aeromonas sp. L_1B5_3. The sequence continues at coordinate 65,065 of NZ_CAWMDN010000068.1, read as the reverse complement.
AGGCCTTTGGCCGCCAGAAGGGATAAACCTTTTCCTTTCAATAACCTGCCTCTATTTCTGTAAATCCCCTTGCACGTTGTATAGCTGTAACTATCTCGCCTGGCTCCCCGTCAGAGAGTTCGTGCCATACTCAAAGACGATGTTAATGACAGATAAGTCAATGCCGGGGCCATCATGGACAGAAAACCTCTCAGCAACGATACCGATGCTCTCATGACACAGCTCTCCGATCATTCGGTACTAGAGCAGCTCATGGGCACAGCCCCGCTGGGTATCGGCGTGTTCGATCGGGAGTTCCGCTATCGCAAGGTCAATCAGGTGCTGGCCGACATCAATGGCAAAACCATCGAGGAGCATCAGGGCAAACACCTGCGGGAGGTTGTTCCGAAACTGGCACCGACTCTGGAACCCATGTTTCAGCAGATCATGCGCAGCGGCATTCCCTACGTCGATATCGCCATTACCGGCCAGACTGCAGCCCACGACAGCAACTATCGTCGCTGGCAGGCCACCTACAGCCCGATGCGCGATGAACAAGGAGAGCTGAGCGGCATTCTCGCCATTGTGCGCGACATCACCGAGCAGTATGAAACCGAGCAGCGGCTGCAACTGGCGATGCGAGCAGCACAGATAGGGGTGTGGGAGTGGCATGTAGCGGAAGATCGCATGCTGTTTGAAGGTCAGATTGAGACTCTGCTCGGTATTCCTGCCAACCGCTTTCGCGGGGGCTTGCAGACATTTGTCGACTGCTTTGAACCTGAATCTGCACGCCAGCTCAAGTCGGCCCTGCTGGGGCGGGAGCCCATCCACCTCACCCTGAGTTATCTCAACCCCCAGCAAGAGCGTCACTGGGTCGATATTCATGCCGACCATGTGCCCGCCACCGAGTCAATCGGTCAGCGAGTGATGGGTGTGATCCACAACGCCACTGCCCGTCGTCGCCAGGAGGAGCGGCTTCATCAGGCCAACGTGGTGTTCGATACCACGGCTGAGGGGATCATCATCCTCGACAGCGAACAGCGTATCATCTCGGTCAACCCTGCCTTTACCATGCTGACCCAGTACGATGCCGAGGAAGTGACGGGACGAACGCCGGACATCATCATGCACCCCAGGCGCTACATGGAGCATGACTATCCCTGGCATAACCTGCGTCCCGGCAACCACGCCTGGCATGGCGAGATGGTCTGCCTGCGCAAGGATGGCAGCTACTTCTCCTCCTGGCAGCAGATCAGCGCCGTCTACGACAGTTTCAACAACACGACGCATTATGTGATTGCCCTCTCCGACATCAGTGCTATCCGCAAGGTAGAGGCCGAACTGAACCACCTTGCCTATCACGATACGCTGACCGAACTTGGCAACCGCCATCTGCTGCAAGAGCGGCTGGCCCTTGAACTCAAAACAGCGCAACTCAATCACACTCGCCTCGGACTGCTTTTCATCGATCTTGATGGCTTCAAGCTGATCAACGACAGCCTGGGCCATGGGGTCGGCGATCAACTGCTCAAGCGGCTGGCCGAGCGGATCAACGGCTGCCTGCAGCAAAACGATCTGGCCACCCGACTGGGAGGTGATGAGTTTCTGGTGCTCATTCCCTATCTGGAACATCCCGAAGAGCTGTCTGCCCTGGCCAATACGCTGCTCGCCGTGCTGCGCGAGCCAGTAGAGCTGGACCATGAACTGGTCGCCATTTCGGCCAGTATCGGCATTGCCATGTATCCGGATCATGCCGAAACCCCGGAAAATCTCGTCAGCGCGGCAGACAGCGCCATGTATGAAGCCAAAAGCCAGGGGCGCAACGGTTATCAGTTTTACACCCCGAGTATGGCGGCACGGGCCCGTGAACGGATGCAGATTGAACAGGGGTTGCTCAAGGCGATGGAACTGGAACAGCTCTGTATCTTCTATCAACCGATGACCGATCTGAACGACGGTCACCTGAGTGGTCTGGAGGCCCTGCTACGCTGGCAACACCCGAATGAAGGGATGATCAACCCGGCCCGTTTTATTCCGGTCGCCGAGGAGTGCGGCCTCATCGAAAAAATTGGCGAGTGGGTGATGCGCCATGCCTGCGAGCAAGGTCAAGCTTGGCTGGCCGCCGGCCTGCCTGTCCCCAGGATGTCAGTCAACGTATCAGTGCGGGAGATGCGCTCTCCCGGCTATGTGGAGCGGGTAGCTGCCATTCTGAGCGAGACGGGATTTCCGCCACAGCGGCTGGAGATCGAGGTGACAGAGAGCATTATCCAGCGGGTCGAACAGAGTCTGGATCTCTTTACCCGCCTGAAAAGCCTCGGCGTGCAGATTGCCATCGACGACTTTGGTACAGGCTTCTCGTCACTGAGTTTGCTGAAAACCTTGCCCATCGATCGCATCAAGATCGATCGCGCTTTCGTACAGGCCTTGCCGGAGGACAAGAATAGCCGGGAACTCTGCCGCACCATCATCAATCTGGCCGACAGCCTGGATATGGAGGTCACCGCCGAGGGGATTGAGACGCGGGCCCAGTATACCTTCCTGCAATCACTCAACTGCGGCGAGGGACAGGGTTATCTGTTCAGCAAACCGCTGCACGTCAATCATATGGGTGACCACCTGCATCAGCGCATGCACTCATAGTGGCAGACAGCCATTATCGCCAACCGGGAGGCATCCGCCTCCTGGCTGCCAACCGGATTACCACTCAATCTGCAAGCGGGACTCCCAACCATCATCACGGTCATTGAGCATGCGTGTCAGCGGTGATTCGCCAGCATAACGGGGGGCAGGTTCACTGAAGGTGAGTCTGGTGCCGGGATCTTTGGCCTGCCATGCATGACCAAGCTGATCGGCCACCCGATCCCGCAGCGCAGGTGAAGCCTCCTGATGGGTGATCTCGAACTCTTTCAGAGGTTCGCCAGCAGGAACTGGCGCATCAAACTGCCAGAGGGATGCACAGAGCAACAGGGAAAACATGACGACCTCCAATTAATCAACCAGTCCCTTTTTACCGACTCATTGATTAATTGTCATCGACTTCCCAGTAACCAAATATTGCCGTCTATCCAAAAGTCTAATTGCCCCCACCCGCCAAAGGTATAAGTTGTTACTTAATCATTAAAAGAATGTATTCAAAGGAGTGAGTGATGAGCGAGAGCAAGGTCTACCCGGTCAAACCCCATATCAGCAACAGCGCCCTGCTCGACAAGGGCGACTATGCCGCCATGTATCAGGCCTCCGTCGAGGATCCCGATACCTTCTGGGGTGAGCAGGGCAAAATCCTCGACTGGATAAAGCCCTACACCAGGGTAAAAAACACCTCCTACGATCCGGGCCATGTCTCCATCAAATGGTTTGAAGATGGCCAGCTCAACGTCTCCGCCAACTGCCTCGATCGCCACTTGGCAGAGCGTGGCGACAAGGTCGCCATCATCTGGGAAGGGGACAATCCGGCCGAAGATCGCAAACTCACCTACCGCGAGCTGCACGCCGAAGTGTGCAAGTTTGCCAACGTCTTGAAAGCCCAAGGGGTCCATCGCGGTGACGTGGTCTGCCTCTATATGCCCATGGTGCCCGAGGCCGCCATCGCCATGCTGGCCTGTACCCGTATCGGCGCGGTGCACAGCATCGTCTTTGGCGGCTTCTCGCCGGAAGCGCTGGCCGGCCGCATCATCGACTCCGGCTCCCGTATCGTCATCACCGCTGACGAGGGGCTGCGCGGTGGTCGCGCCGTGCCGCTCAAGAAAAATGTGGACGAAGCTCTTACCAACCCGGATACCCAGGTCAGCAAGGTGATCGTGCTCAAGCGCACCGGTGGCAATGTTGCCTGGCACAACCATCGCGATGTGTGGTGGCACGAAGCGACCGCCGCCGTCAGCAGTGACTGCCCGCCGGAGGCGATGAACGCCGAAGATCCGCTCTTTATCCTCTATACATCCGGATCCACCGGTAAACCCAAGGGGGTGCTGCACACCACCGGCGGTTATCTGGTCTATGCCACCCTCACCTTCAAATATGTGTTCGACTACCACGAAGAGGACATCTACTGGTGTACCGCCGATGTGGGCTGGGTCACCGGTCACTCCTATCTGGTCTACGGGCCGCTTGCCAACGGAGCCACCACCATCATGTTCGAAGGGGTGCCCAACTACCCGGCGACCAACCGCATGAGTCAGGTGGTGGACAAACACCAGGTCACCATTCTCTATACTGCCCCCACCGCCATCCGCGCCCTGATGGCCAAAGGCACCGAGGCAGTGACCGGCACCTCGCGCCAGAGCCTGCGCATCATGGGCTCGGTGGGTGAGCCCATCAACCCGGAAGCCTGGGAGTGGTACTACCGCACCATAGGCGATGAGCGCTGCCCCATCGTCGATACCTGGTGGCAGACCGAAACCGGCGGCATCCTGATCACCCCGCTACCCGGTGTGACCGACCTCAAGCCGGGTTCAGCCACCAAGCCGTTCTTCGGCGTACAGCCGGCGCTGCTCGACAATATGGGCGAGCCGCTGGAGGGAGCCACTGAGGGCAATCTGGTGATCACCGACTCCTGGCCGGGTCAGATGCGCACCGTGTTCGGTGATCACGAACGGTTCGAGCAGACCTACTTCTCCACCTTCCCCGGCCGCTACTTCACTGGCGACGGTGCCCGTCGCGATGCCGATGGCTACTACTGGATCACCGGACGGGTGGATGATGTACTGAACGTCTCCGGCCACCGCATGGGTACCGCCGAAATCGAATCGGCGCTGGTGGCCCATCCCAAGATCGCCGAAGCGGCGGTGGTGGGGGTGCCGCACGAGATCAAGGGTCAGGGTATCTATGCCTACGTCACCCTGATTGCCGGCGAGGAGCCGAGCCGCGAGCTGCATAAAGAGGTGAAGGAGTGGGTTCGCAAGGAGATCGGCGCCATCGCCACGCCAGATGTGATCCACTGGGCCGAGGGACTGCCGAAAACCCGTTCTGGCAAGATCATGCGGCGAATTTTGCGCAAGATCGCCACCGGCGAGACCGACAGTCTGGGGGATATCTCCACCCTGGCGGATCCGGGAGTGGTGGACAAGTTGATCCGCGAGAAGTCGGAAGCGGCCTGATCCCTCTGCCAACTCACTTACAAAGCCGGCCTTGTGCCGGCTTTGTTGTTTTCGGAACGGTGCAAACAGCCTGCGTCACCGGAACCTCGCTCCCGGGGCTAGAGAGCTCAATAAATAGGCAGATGTAGAGATTAGACCAGTAAAATGCTGCTAATTTTCACGAAATCAATATAATTGCGAAATCTGTGTGCCAGGGCACACCGATTTGCGCAGAAAATGGCTAGATTTCTGGTAGTCCACAAGATAGCTGATAGATAGCAGCATTATCATCGAGGATGTACTCAATATGTCGCAAAATCACCGCATTCTCCTGCTCAACGGACCGAATCTGAATCTGCTGGGCAAGCGGGAACCGGGTATCTACGGCAGCAAGACGCTTGATGAGATCGTCGCCGATCTGACGCTCAACGCCAGCGAACTCGGTGTAACTCTGGAACATCTGCAATCCAACGCCGAACACGAATTGATCAGCCGCATCCATCAGGCCATGGGCCAAGTGGATTTTATCATCATCAATCCAGCCGCCTTCACCCACACCAGCGTCGCCATCCGCGATGCACTGCTGGGTGTCGCCATCCCCTTTATCGAAGTGCACCTGTCAAACGTCCATGCCAGGGAGCCGTTCCGTCATCACTCCTATCTGTCTGATGTCGCCAAAGGGGTCATTTGTGGTCTGGGGGCCGATGGCTACCAATTCGCTTTAACCGCGGCCGTGCGCCATCTGCGCGCGGCTTGATAATCACTGATCAGATAAAGAAGAAAGAGAATGCTAATGGATATCCGCAAAATCAAGAAGCTGATTGAACTGGTTGAAGAGTCCGGCATCGCCGAACTGGAGATCTCCGAAGGTGAAGAGTCCGTTCGCATCAGCCGCAACTTCGCAGGTCAGGTTACTGCCGCACCGCAGATGATCATGCCGCAGGCTGCTGCTCCGGTTGCCGCCCCTGTTGCTGCAGCTCCGGCTGCCGCTGCACCGGCCGCAGATGCCACCCCGAGCGGTCACCTGATGCGTTCCCCGATGGTCGGCTCCTTCTACCGCTCCTCCAGCCCGGATGCCAAGCCGTTCGCGGAAGTGGGCCAGCAAGTCAATGTCGGCGACACCCTGTGCATCGTCGAAGCCATGAAAATGATGAACCAAATCGAGTCTGACAAGGCCGGTGTGATCAAAGCGATCCTGGTTGAAAATGGTCAGGCCGTCGAATTCGACGAGCCGCTGTTCATCATCGAATAAGGGATATCGCCACCCATGTTGGATAAAGTAGTCATCGCCAACCGCGGTGAAATTGCCCTGCGGATCCTGCGCGCCTGTAAAGAGCTCGGGATCAAGACAGTGGCCGTTCACTCCACCGCCGACCGGGAGCTCATCCATGTGCTGCTGGCCGACGAATCCATCTGTATCGGCAAGCCGGCCAGTACCGACTCCTACCTCAACGTGCCGGCGATCATCGCTGCGGCCGAGGTAACCGGTGCCGTTGCCATCCACCCGGGTTACGGCTTCCTCTCCGAGAACGCCGACTTCGCCGACATGGTCGAGAAGTCCGGTTTCGTCTTCATCGGCCCGCGCGCCGAGACCATTCGCCTGATGGGTGACAAGGTCTCCGCCATCGAGGCGATGAAGAAGGCTGGCGTACCTTGCGTACCGGGCTCTGACGGCCCCGTCGACAACGACGCCAAACGCAATGCAGCCATTGCCAAGCGCATCGGCTATCCGGTGATCATCAAGGCCGCCGGGGGCGGTGGTGGTCGCGGCATGCGCGTAGTGCGCAACGAAGCGGAACTGGCGGGCGCCATCGCGCTGACCAAATCCGAAGCAGGCCAGTTCTTCAAGAACGACATGGTCTACATGGAGAAGTACCTGGAGAATCCGCGCCACATCGAGATCCAGGTGCTGGCTGACGGTCAGGGCAATGCCATCTATCTGGGCGAGCGCGACTGCTCCATGCAGCGACGTCACCAGAAAGTGGTGGAAGAGGCTCCGGCTCCGGGCATCACCGCCGAGATGCGCAAGTTCATCGGTGAGCGCTGCGTACGCGCCTGTATCGAGATCGGTTACCGTGGTGCTGGCACCTTCGAGTTCCTCTACGAAAACGGCGAGTTCTACTTCATCGAGATGAACACCCGTATTCAGGTGGAACATCCGGTTACCGAGATGGTCACTGGTGTCGATCTGATCAAGGAGCAGCTGCGCATCGCCGCTGGCCAGCCCCTGTCGATCACCCAGCAGGATATCCGCATCCATGGCCACGCCATCGAGTGCCGGATCAACGCCGAAGACCCGGCTACTTTCATGCCCTCTCCGGGCCTGATCAAGAGCTTCCACGTTCCGGGTGGTCTGGGCGTGCGTTGGGACTCCCACATCTATGCCGGTTACAAGGTTCCGCCCCACTACGATTCGATGATCGGCAAGCTGATCTGCTACGGCGAGAATCGTGACATCGCCATCGCCCGCATGCGCCATGCGCTGGACGAACTGGTGGTCGAGGGCATCAAGACCAACGTGCCGCTGCAAAAAGAGATCATGAAAGACGAAAACTTCCAGCACGGTGGTACCAATATCCACTACCTGCACAAGAAGCTGGGTCTGTAAGATCTCGCAGGCAGAACAATCACTTCCGGCCGGATAGCAGCCCGCTGCTTATCCGCAATCCAACCGGGAGGCGGCTTCGCAAGAAGCCTCTGCTGAAAAAGGGCCATGGCGACATGGCCCTTTTTTGTTATCCTTGCGCCCCTCAAATTTGTCGGAGGCCAAGGTGAACCGTTTCGCTCTCGCCCGCCGGGAAGCTGCTTTTTGTCTGCTGCTGACCCTGCTCTACTTCTTTGCCTGGTATGGCACCGCCTATTTCATCCCAGTCCATCTGGAGCTGTGGGACATCCCGCTCTGGTTCCTGCTCAGCTGCATGGTGATGCCACTTATCTTCATCATCCTCTGCGCCCTGATGGTCAATCGCCTCTTCGTGGATATCCCGCTCGATACCCACGCCAGCCCGCAGAAGGAGCCCACCCGTGAATCTTGAGTTGATGCTGCCGCTCTTCATCTATCTGGTGCTGGTGCTGGGGGTCGGTTTCTGGGCCAGCCGCCACCGCGCCGGCGGCAACTTCGTGCAGGAGTACTTCATCGGCAACCGCAGCATGGGTGGGCTGGTGCTGGCGATGACGCTGGTGGCGACCTACACCTCGGCTTCCTCGTTCATCGGCGGGCCGGGCGCGGCCTACAAAATCGGTCTGGGCTGGGTGTTGCTGGCGATGATCCAGCTGCCCACCGTCTGGCTGACCCTGGGGGTACTGGGCAAGAAATTCGCCATCATCGCCCGCCGGGTCAATGCGGTGACCATCAACGACATGCTGTGGGCCCGCTACCGGAGCAAGGCGGTGGTGGTGCTGGGTTCGGTCACCATCATCCTCGCCTTTATCGCCACCATGGTGGTGCAGTTTATCGGTGGCGCCCGTCTGCTGGAGACCGCAACCGGCCTCTCCTACCAGCAGGGGCTGATGCTGTTTGCCAGCTGCGTGCTGCTCTACACCATCATCGGCGGTTTTCGCGCCGTGGTGATGACCGATGCCCTGCAGGGGATCATCATGCTGATCGGCACCGGCGCGTTGCTGGCGGGGATTCTGGTCGCAGGTGACGGCCTGCCAAACCTTATCCACCAGCTCAAGGTGATCGATCCCAAACTGGTGAGCCCGCAGGGGGCCGGCGACATGTTGACCCAGCCCTTCATGCTGAGTTTCTGGATCCTGGTCTGTGTCGGAGTGGTGGGGTTGCCCCACTCGGCGCTGCGCTGCTTTGGCTATCGCGACAGCAAGGCGCTCCATCGCGGCATCCTGATCGGTACTGTGGTGAGTGCCCTGCTGATGTTCGGCATGCATCTGGCCGGCGCTCTGGGGCGCGCCATCCTGCCCGGCATGGACAGTCCGGACAAGATCATGCCCTCTCTGATGATGGAAGTGCTGCCTCCCTGGCTGGCCGGGGTTTTTCTGGCGGCACCGATGGCGGCCATCATGTCTACCATCGACTCCCAACTGATCCAGGCCTCCGCCACTCTGGTGAAGGATCTCTACCTCAACTACCTCAGCCCGAAACAAGAGAAGCTGGAGGTGCGCATCCCGCGCCTCTCCCTGCTCTGTACCCTGATCCTCGGCACCCTGGTGCTGCTCGCGGCACTACAGCCGCCAGAGATGATCATCTGGCTCAACCTGCTCGCCTTCGGTGGCTTGCAGGCTGTATTCCTCTGGCCGCTGGTGCTCGGCCTCTACTGGTCGCGGGCCAACGGCCCCGGCGCACTGGCCAGCATGGTCAGCGGCATCGTCAGCTACGGGGTTCTGAGTCAGTGGGAGATCAAGCTGGCCGGCCTGCACGCCATCGTGCCGAGCCTCGCGCTGGCACTGGTGATTTTCGTGGTGGTCAGCCTGTTCACCGCCGCCCCCACGAGGGAAGTTCGGGCCCTTTTCGAGTAGCAATAACAAAAAGATAAATAAAGGGTTCCAAAACTATCCCCAAATGGGTGGTTTCCGGTTAAACTGTGCGCCAAGTCACAAAAGATTGCCGCAGTATGCCCGTTAAAGCCACTCGACAACTGATTACCCACTCCCTGCAGCGGCTCGGTTATGCCTTGCTGCTGCCGGTCTCTATCCTGCCGATGGCGGCCCTCATCTATCGGCTGGGGCAGCCGGATGTACTGGATCTGGCGGTGCTCTCCCTCACCGGGCAGGCGATCTTCAGCCAGATGCCGCTCATCTATGCAGTAGCTATCGCCTTTGGCCTGAGTCGACAAGAGCTGGGCGGGCAAACGCTGGCGGGTGCGGTCAACTTTCTGCTGCTCAGCACAGCGTTCAACACGCTGGCCCCCAACCTGCACGCCGATATGATCTGCGGTCTGCTGGCGGGGCTGACCACCGCGATTGTCTACCCCTGGGTGCATCAGCAAAAGCTGCCCGGCTGGCTGCAGATGGCCAGAGGGGAGTTTCCCAGCGTGCTGGCTTCGGCGCTGGTCTGCCTGCTGCTCGCAGTTCCCCTCTCGCTACTCTGGCCACCGCTGGAGCGCGGCTTGACCCTGCTCACCTCGGATCTGCTGACCACCCCCTTCGGCGCCTTCTGTTTTGGCACCCTCAACCGCCTGCTCATTCCGCTCGGCCTGCATCAGGTGCTGGGCAGCGTGGTGGGGCTTGGCGAGAGCAACCTGCAGGCACTGGCTGCCGCCCAGCCGCTGCACGAGGGGTATATGGCCGGCCTCTACCCCATCATCATGTTCGGCCTGCCGGGCGCCTGCTTCGCCATCTGGCTGCACCGCCAGCGGATGCAGCGACTGCCGCAGGGCGGCTTGCTGCTTACTCTGGCGCTCACCTCGGCGCTGGTGGGGATCACCGAGCCCATCGAATTTCTGTTCGCCTTCACCGCCCCCTGGCTGTTTCTGGCTCACGCCCTGATGACGGGGCTCTCGCTCGCTGTTTGTAGCGCGCTCGGCATCAAGGTGGGCAGCTACTTCTCCGCCGGCCTGCTGGATCTGGTATTGAGCTATCAGGCGGGGGAGCACAGTTTCTGGATCATTCCGGTCGGTATCCTGTTCTTCGTCGCCTACACCCTGCTCTTTTATCAGCTGCTGGAGCGCGCGCCCCTCAGCATGCCGAGCAAGCCCATCGCCAAGGAACACCCGCGCCTTGCGAGCGTGGTGCCCACCGACCCGCAGATGCTGGCGATCCAGTACCTCAAGGTATTGGGCGGCATGGACAACCTGCAGGCGATGAGCGTCTGCCTGACCCGTCTCAGCCTGCGAGTGCGCGACATCAGCCGGGTCGATCAATCCCGCCTGCTGGAGCTGGGCTGCCTCTCCTGGATCGTGCTCAACGACCACCAGCTGGTACTGGTGCTGGGCCCCAGCGCAGGGCTTATCGAGGGGCAGATCCGCATGCTGGCGGAGCGCCAGTCGGTACCGCTCGGTCTCAAGCCCAATCAGGAGTCGGCCAGCCAGAGCAGCTGGTAACAACTCAGGCAAACGGCAGCCGTCCGGCCACAAAGTCCATCAGGGTTCGCAAGGCGGGAGCAAGATGCTCCCGGCTCGGATAGATGAGATAGAAGGGGTTGGGCGGCACGGCGAGCTCCGGCAGCACCTTCTGCAAACGGCCACTCGCCAGATCCCCCTCGCAGACATGATGGGGCAGCAAGGCAATCCCCCCTTCGTTGATCGCCAACTCCCGCAGCGCCAGCAGGCTGTTGCTGATGCAGGCTCCCAGCGGCCGCCAGCCTCCCTCCTGCAGCGGCCAGAGCGGCAGCGCCGAGTGCACCAGACAGGCGTATCGTCCCAGATCGCTCAATTGCTGCGGCATGCCGTGGGCCGCCAGATAGGCGGGTGCCGCCACCAGATGGCGCGGCACCTGACCGATACGCCGACAGATGAGGCTGGAGTCTTTCAGCGGCGCCGCCCGCAGCGCCAGATCATAACCCTCGCCCACCAGATCAAGCTGCTCATCGCTCAGGGTCAGCTCCAGTACCACCTCGGGGTAAAGCGCACGAAACTCGGCCAGGATCCGGCCAAGCAGCAGGGTACCGGTCGCCTCGGGGGCGGTGATCCGCACCCGACCTGCCGGGGCCGAGCGCAACCTTGCCATCGCCAGATTGGCGCTGCGGGCCAGCGTCAGCAGCCCCTGACAATGCTCCACATAGACCTCCCCCTGCGGGGTAAGGCTCAACCTGCGGGTAGTGCGCTGCAGTAGCCGCACGCCGAGCTGAGCTTCGAGTCGCGAGATCTTCTGGCTCACCGAGGATTTCGGCATACCCATCAGCTCGGCCGCCCGGGTAAAGCTCCCCTGCTCCACCACGGTGGCAAACAGTCCCATCAACTCCAGATCGACATTGTTCATATATTCAAACAGTCTTTACCAATTACCCATCTTAATCAGGATAATTAACCAGACTAGAGTGAGTGGCAATCCCGAACACACCGATTTGAAAGGAACAACCATGAAAGCCATTGCCCTGACTCACTATCTGCCGAGCGACCATCCCGACTGCTTTATCGCCGCCGAGCTGCCCGAGCCCACGCCGGGCCCGCGGGATCTGCTGGTGCGGGTCAACGCCACCTCTATCAATCCGGTCGACACCAAGGTGCGCGCCCCCAAGGCCAAGGTCGAAAACAGTCCGCGCGTGCTGGGTTGGGATGCGGTCGGTGAAGTGATCGCCACCGGCGGCGAAGTCACCTTGTTCAAGGCCGGCGACCGGGTCTGGTATGCCGGCGACATCAGCCGCCCCGGCAGCAACAGCGCCCTGCAACTTGTAGACGAGCGCATCGCCGCCCTCGCCCCCACCAGTCTGAGCGACGTGGAGGCAGCCGCTCTGCCGCTCACCGCCATCACCGCCTGGGAGACCCTGTTCGACCGCTTTGGCCTCACCCGCGAGAGCCGTGGCAAGCTGCTGATCATTGGCGGCGCCGGTGGCGTGGGTTCCATCGCCATCCAGCTGGCTCGCCAGCTCACCGGTATGGAGGTGATAGCTACCGCTTCCCGCCCCGAAACCCGTGAGTGGTGCCTCGAGATGGGTGCTCATCAGGTCGTGAACCATCACAAGCTGCAGGAGGAGTTGACCGCCCTTGGCATTACTCAGGTCGATGCCATCTTCTGCACCAACGCCACCGCCGAGCACTGGGCCACCATGGCGGGGTTGATCCGCCCGTTCGGCCATATCTGCACCATCGCCGAGTCCAAAGAGCCCTGGGATCTCTCCCTGCTCAAGAGCAAGAGCGTGACCTTCAGCCAGGAGTTCATGTTCACCCGATCCCTGTTCCAGACCCCGGACATGATCGAACAGCACAAGCTGCTGACACAGGTTGCCACTCTGGTTGATCAGGGCGTACTGAAGAGCACGTTGACCAAAACCCTGCCGGCCCTGACCCCGACCTCACTGGCACAGGCCCATGCCGAGGTAGAGGCAGGCCGCATGGTGGGCAAGCTGGTGATCGACATGAGCGGCTTCTCCCGCTAATCCCTTGTGGGTAATTGCTGCACCATAGTGGTGTGAACTCACCAGTGCCACGCCCCAACAGGGGACGCAGCAACCAGAGAGCCAGACAGTCACCACGCAGAACCACCATAAAAACCCCATAAAAGAGGGCCATCCCGCCGGGATGGCCCTAAATACCTGAACATTGGGGTAACAATCACACACATATCCTTCAGCAGGACATCAGAATTTTGCAGTTGGCGTGCCAACTATGCCGGTTGCCTTGCAACTTCCCATCTTTGAACCAAAAAAATGCCACCTTACGGTGGCAGTGAAAAATGACGGAACTTGAGCAAAGCGTTCAGCGAAAACCAGTCGTCTTCGCCTGCATAGTGCAATACAGGAACCGTGCCAATCCGGCAAAAGCCCCCATATCCCTCCACGTCATGGGCAAACCACGACAGCACACGCCCATGATGATAGAATCGCGCGGTTTCACATTTATGAAGAGTCGACGCCATGCCCTGGATACAAATTCGAATCAACGCCACTGCCAAGACCGCAGACAAGGTGAGCAACATGCTGCTGGGGCGTGGTGCCCAGGCGGTGACCTTTATGGATGCCAAGGATGTGCCCGTCTATGAACCCATGCCCGGTGAAACCCCGCTCTGGGGCGAGACCGAAGTCATGGGTCTGTTCGATGCCGAAACCGATCCGGCTCCCACCATCGCCTTCTTCCAGCAGATCTTCGGCGAAAACGTCGGCTACAAGGTCGAGCAGTTGGAAGACAAGGACTGGGTGCGCGAATGGATGGATCACTTCCACCCCATGCAGTTTGGCGAACGCCTCTGGATCTGCCCGAGCTGGCGCGATGTGCCGAACCCCGATGCAGTCAACGTCATGCTGGATCCGGGTCTGGCCTTCGGTACCGGTACTCACCCCACCACCGCGCTCTGCCTGCAGTGGCTGGACGGGCTGGATCTGGCCGGTAAAACCGTGGTCGACTTTGGCTGCGGCTCCGGTATCCTCGGCATCGCCGCCCTGAAACTGGGTGCCGCCCGCGTTATCGGCATCGACATCGACCCGCAGGCCATTCAGGCCAGCCGCGACAACGCCGCGCGCAACGGCGTCGCCGACCAGATTGAGCTCTATCTGCCGGCCGACCAGCCGCAAGATGTCGAAGCGGACGTGGTAGTCGCCAACATCCTGGCCGGCCCGCTGCGCGAACTGGCACCGCTGATCGCCGGCCACGGCAAAGCGGGCAGCCTGATGGCCCTCTCCGGCGTGCTGGAAAGTCAGGCTCCAGAGCTGGAAACCATCTACGGCCAGTGGTTCGAGATGGACCCTACCGCCGTCAAGGAGGAGTGGTGCCGCCTCTCCGGCCGCAAGCACGGCTAAGCGCGCTCAGCTTTGACGCCAACCCATACCATCAGGGCTCCCGTTCGGGGGCCCTGATTCTTTCCGGCAAACCATTCTCACCAGGTCCCCACTCTGGGAAGCTCTTCACGCTTCATTGCTCCACAACGCTTTACCATCTCCTATCCAACCGTAAGGAGGCTCCATGAACGAATATCAGAAGATGATCAGCAGCCAGCCCTATAACTGCATCGACCCGGAATTGATAGCGATACGGCGCGAGGCGGCGGCACGCTACCGCCGTTTCAATCGGGCAGAGGAAGAGGATGCACAGCGGGCACTGTTGCAGGAGCTGGTCGGCGAGCTGGCAGAGGGAGCCTTTATCTGTCCGCCCCTCTACTGCACCTATGGCCGCCACATCCACCTTGGCAAAAACAGCTACATCAACATGGGTGCCACCCTGCTGGACAACGCCCCCATCCGTATCGGGGCCGAGGTGATGATCGGGCCAAACGTGCAGATCTATACAGCGGCCCACTCACTGGAGGCCGATGAGCGGGTGCAAGGGGTCGAGACGGCGCTGCCCATCACCATAGAAGACCGGGTCTGGATCGGTGGTGGGGCCATCCTGCTGCCCGGGGTCACCATAGGACGGGAGGCAATTGTCGGCGCCGGAGCAGTGGTCACCAAAGATGTGCCGGCAGGCGCCAGAGTGGCGGGCAATCCAGCCAGGATCCTGCCAGCCAGGAGAGTGGAACGAACCAGCTGACGCATCACTGCAAACATACGCTGCCCGTGCCAGCAAACGCATAACCCCATAAAAAATAAAGCCCAATGTCACGAAGACGTTGGGCTGTTTAAAAAGGTGCTACGGAATTGCGACTCTCATCGCAGAAAAATTAGAAGGAGTGCCCTTCTAAACTGGCAAGAGGGATATTAATAGGCGCGAAAACGTTTTACATAGCAAAATACACCAGGATTGAGAGGTGTATCTCACTATTTAAATAATTACCTGCTACGCCCCGCCGCCCCCCCTTGGAGCCGTTTATTTTCTCCTGCCACTCTGGTTACTATTCACGGTTAAACAAAAAGCCCCTGCACTGAGGGGCTTTCTCTTTTTGACTATTTACCGAGCAACCTAGAAGTGGCGGACAAACTGCTCGATAGGCAATTCGCGCAGCTTGCGCGCTTCCAGCATAGGGGTGCCGAGGTAGAGGAAGCCCACCAGCTGATCTTCTGCCGCCAGTCCCAGCCCCTTGTTGATCTGCTCGTCGAAGATAAACCAGCCGGAGCGCCAGATGCCGTTGAAACCCTGCGCCTGCGCCGCCATCTGCATCGCCATCACGGCGCAACCGGCAGAGAGCTCCTGCTCCAGCTTCGGCACCTTGGGGTGCTCCTGATAACGGGTTGCCACCGCGATGACCAGCGGTGCGCGCAGCGGTGCCTCGCTGCACTTCTTGATGCTCTCTTCATCCTCGCCGCGGGCACGGGCCGCCTCGGCCAGCAACTTGCCCAGCCGCTCGCGGCCCTCCCCTTCAAACAGAATGAACTGCCAGGGAGTCAGGGTGCCGTGATCCGGCGCGCGCAACCCCGCCTTCAAAATATTGTCGAGCACCTCGCCAGCAGGAGCGGGATCGGCGAGACGGCCACAGGAGTGGCGGTTGAGCAGCAGGGTGAGGGCATCCATGGGCAATTCCTTCTTGGGCAATGATGGCGCTACCTTAGCACAGCGCCGAATGAAGAAAACCCCTGAGGCTCAGGGGTTTATCTCCTTCATGATGGCGGGGAGAGATTAGATGACCGCCGCCAGTTCGGCGCCCTGTCTGATCGCCCGCTTGGCATCCAGCTCGGCAGCCACATCGGCACCACCTATGATATGCACCGGCTTGCCTGCGGCCTGCAGACCGGCCTGCAGCTCCTTGAGGGGCTCTTGTCCGGCGCAGATGATCACCTGATCCACCGGCAGACACTGCTGCTTGTCACCCACCTGAATATGAAGCCCGTCGTCATCGATGCGCAGGTACTGCACGCCGGAGAGCATCTGCACCTTGCGGTTCTTGAGCACGGTACGGTGGATCCAGCCGGTGGTTTTGCCAAGGCCGTCGCCCACCTTGCTCTCCTTGCGCTGGAGCAGCCAGATCTGGCGCTCTGGCGCATCGACTTCAGGGATGGTGAGGCCACCGCGCTCGCCGAGCTGCTTGTCGATGCCCCACTCCTTGAGCCAGTGATCACGATGCCCTTCGGCATCCATCTCCACCTTCTTCTCGACCAGATACTCAGCAACATCAAAGCCAATGCCGCCGGCGCCGATCACCGCCACCTTCTGGCCGACCGGCTTGTGATCCCGCAATACATCGAGGTAGTTCAATACCTTGGGATGCTCGATCCCCGGAATATTGGGAGTACGCGGGCGGATACCGGTGGCGAGGATCACCTCGTCAAAACCGCCGCCGAGCAGGCTTTCGGCACTCTGGCGTTGGCCCAGATAGAGCTCGACGCCGCACTTCTCCAGCCGCTTGGCGAAATAGCGCAGGGTTTCGTGAAACTCCTCCTTGCCCGGGATCTGCTTGGCGAAGTTGAACTGGCCGCCAATCTCGCTCGCCTGATCGAACAGGCTCACCTGATGGCCGCGCTCGGCAGCGTAGCAGGCAAAGGCCAGCCCGGCGGGGCCCGCCCCCACCACCGCCAGCTTCTTGGGCTGCGGCACGCGGCCAAACGTCAATTCGGTCTCGAAACAGGCACGGGGATTGACCAGACAGGAGGCGCGCTTCTGCTTGAAGACGTGGTCGAGACAAGCCTGATTGCAGGCGATGCAGGTGTTGATCTCGTCCGCCCTGTCCTCGGCAGCCTTGATGACAAATTCCGGGTCAGCCAGGAAGGGGCGCGCCATGGAGACCATGTCCGCCTCGCCGCCTGCCAGAATGCGCTCGGCCACCTCGGGAGTGTTGATCCGGTTGGTAGTGATAAGCGGTACCTTGAGGTGTTTTTTCAGCTCGGCGGTCACCCAGCTGAAAGCGCCGCGCGGCACGCTGGTGGCGATGGTGGGAATGCGCGCCTCATGCCAGCCGATACCGGTGTTGATGAGGGTCACCCCCACCGCCTCCAGCGCTTTGCCAAGGGCAATCACCTCTTCCAGGGTCGAGCCCTGCTCTACCAGATCGAGCATGGAGAGACGGAAGATAATGATGAAGTCAGTGCCAACCCGCTCGCGGATGGCGCGGACAATCTCCACCGGGAAGCGCATCCGCTTCTCGAAGCTGCCACCCCAGCCATCGCTGCGCTGATTGGTGCGCTCGCAGATGAACTGGTTGATGAGATAGCCTTCCGAACCCATCACCTCGACCCCGTCATAACCGGCCGCCTTGGCCAGCGCTGCGGTGGCAGCGAAGTCGCGGATGGTGCCGCGGATCTGCCGCTCGCTCATGGCGCGCGGCTTGAAGGGGGAGATAGGCGCCTTGAGGGAGCTTGGCGCCAGACTGAACGGATGGTAGGCGTAGCGGCCCGCATGGAGGATCTGCAGCGCTATCTTGCCCCCCTCCTTATGCACGGCACTGGTCACCTTCTTGTGCTTGCTTACCTGCCAGGGAAAGCTCAGCTGGGAGCCGTGAGGCACCAGCCGTCCACGCAGGCTGGGGGCGATGCCGCCGGTGACGATAAGACCGACGCCGCCGCGGGCGCGCTCGGCGTAGAAGGCGGCCAGCTTGTCAAAACCGCCCTTCTCCTCTTCAAGGCCGGTATGCATGGAACCCATCAAGACGCGGTTGCGCAGCTGGGTGAAGCCGAGATCGAGCGGGGTCAGCAGGGTTGGGTAACGACTCACGACGCCTCCAGTTAATTTTTTGTTATCAAACTGCAACTAGAGTAAAGAATCGAAAATGCTTTTTCAAACAATTGTTTGGATGATTTTTCAGCGAACAGCCGTGCCCTGAACGAAGTTAAGCGGTAACTCTTTGCAGGAAATGGCAATTGGGGGGCCAACTGGTTAATAATGAGCCCTCTTTAACCCATTAACAGGGCGATAACTCGACTATGTCTATCTTCAAAGGTCTGGGTTGGCTGTTCCGCACGCTGTGGCGCCTGCTCAATTTCACCCGGCTGATGCTGGTCAATCTGCTGTTTCTCGCACTGGTGCTGGTCATCGTCTACAGCGTTGGCCAGAAAGAGGCTCCGGAGACGCCCATCGAAGGGGCGCTGACCCTCAACCTCAACGGCGTACTGGTGGAACAGCGCAGCACGACCGATCCCACCTCGCAACTGCTGCGCCAGATGGACAACAGCGACGAGCAGCCGAGCGAGATCCTCCTCTCCGACCTGCTGTGGGCCATTCGCAGCGCCAAGGATGACGATCGCATCAAGGCGCTGGTGATCAAACCGCAAGGGCTGCAGGGCACCAGCTTCTCCAAGCTGCAGGAGGTGACTGCCGCCATCGACGAGTTCAAGGAGAGCGGCAAACCGGTTATCGCCATGGCCGACTTCTACAGCCAGGGCCAATACCTGCTGGCCGCCCATGCCGATCACGTGCTGCTCAACCAGAGCGGCGCCGTGGTGATCGAGGGGCTCGGCGTCTACCAGACCTACTTCAAGTCGGCGCTGGAGAAGCTCAACATCACCCCGCACGTGTTCAAGGTCGGCACCTACAAATCCTTCGTCGAACCCTATACCCGCGACGAGATGTCCCCCGAGAGCAAGGAGGCGAACCAGCGCTGGCTGGATCAGCTGTGGCAATCCTATGTGGCCGATGTAGCCGAACAGCGCGAAATCGAACCGGACGCCGTCGCGCCGGGCAAGGATCGCTTCCTCGAGCTGCTGCGCAAGGCCGGTGGCAACGCCGCCAACTACGCCCTCGACAACGGGCTGGTGGATCAGCTGGCGACCCGCGACGAGATGACCCAGGCGGTCATCAAGGAAGTGGGCGAGAGCGACGACCACGGCTGGAAAGGGGTTGGCCTGAAAGAGTATCTGGCCGCCATTCCGGATCAGTATCCCCAGAGCGGCAAGGATGAAGTGGGTCTGGTGGTCGCCAGCGGCGCCATCATGGATGGCGTCCAGCCTGCCGGCACCATCGGCGGCGATACCCTCTCCGACCTGCTGGCCGATGCTCGCCGCGATGACAAGGTCAAAGCCGTAGTATTGCGGGTCGACAGCCCGGGCGGCAGCGCCTTCGCCGCCGAGCAGATCCGCGCCGAGCTGCTGGCCCTGAAACAGGCGGGCAAGCCGGTAGTGGTCTCCATGGGCAGCTACGCCGCCTCCGGTGGCTACTGGATCTCTGCCGATGCGGACAAGATCTTCGCCTCCCCGACCACCCTCACCGGCTCCATCGGGGTATTCGGCATGTTCGCCACCATCGACAAAGCGCTCTCCCAGTACGGCGTGCACACCGACGGCGTCGGCACCACCGATTATGTCGGCGTCGGCCTGACCAGCGCCCTGCCGGAGCACGTCGGTCAGGCGATCCAGCTGAACGTCGAGGATACCTACCAGCGCTTCGTCGGTCTGGTGAGCAAGGGCCGCGGCCTGAGCCCGGAAGAGGCTGAGAAAGCGGCTGAAGGCCGGGTCTGGACTGGCGAGGATGCCAAGGAGCTCGGTCTGGTGGATGAGTTCGGCAACCTCAATGACGCCATCAAGGCCGCCGCAGATCTGGCCAACCTCAAGGAGTGGCAGGTGACCCCCATCGAACAGGAGGAGTCCACCAAGGACAAGTTCCTGCGCCAGCTGTTTGACAGCAGCGCCCGCGTGCTCTCCCCGCAGCTGCAGAGCTGGCTGCCGGCCGGCTTTGGCAAGGCGCTGAGCGAGGTGAACCGCACTCTCGACCCGCTCACCCGCTTCAACGACCCGCAAGGCACCTACGCCTTCTGCCCAGTCTGCGTACCATAAGCTGCAGCAAGCGAAGCAATAAAAAACGGCGACCATCTGGTCGCCGTTTTCTTTGCCTACCTTACCAGTGCGCTTGGCGCTGGCTGCATGTTCAATCAGGGATTGAGACGGGTCGGCAGGCCGGTACGCTGCTCCAGCACCTGCTTGACCACGTTGGAGTCAGACTCGGCATGGGCGATGAAGCGGGTGATGGCCGGGGTCATAGGGAGCGGCACGGAGGCGGTGGAGTTGAACTCCTCCTCGTTGCGCGACAGCGGCTCGTGCACTTCCATGTAGCGACCGCCATCCGGCTCGACCGAGGTCTTGACCGGCTGGTTGACGAACTGGACACGGGTGCCGACCGGCACGTTGTCGAACAGATACTTGATGTCGTCGGCGCGCAGACGCACGCAGCCGCTGCTCACCCGCAGACCGATGCCGAAGCTGGCGTTGGTGCCGTGGATGGCATAGAGGTTGCCGATGTAAAGGGCGTGCAGACCCATGGGGTTATCCGGGCCAGCCGGCCATACCGCAGGCAGGGTCACGCCTTGGGCGGCATAACGGCGACGGATGTTCTCGGTCGGGGTCCAGGTCGGGTTGGCGCGCTTGCGCTCTACCTTGGTAATCCAGTTCTCCGGGGTGTTGACCCCCAGCTGGCCGATGCCGATAGGCAGTACTTCCACCACGTTCTTGCCCTTCGGGTAGTAGTAGAGGCGCATCTCGGCAACGTTGATGACGATCCCTTCGCGGGGGGCGTTGGGCAGGATCAGCTGATGGGGGATGATCAGGGTACTACCCGCCTTCGGCAGATAGGGATCAACGCCCGGGTTGGCTTCCATGATGTTGGTGAGACCCAGCTGGAAGTCAGCGGCGATCTGCTCCAGCGGACGGTTGTCCGCGGGCACCACGTATTCCTGGTTCTCGCCGATCAGGCGGCTGTTGGCCGCAGGCAGAGTGTATTCAACGGCAGCGGCCTGCTGGCTGACCAGGGCAAGTGTGCAAAAAAGCGCCGAAGCGGCAGTGCGAAGGGGATTCATAAAATTCCTGTGTGGTTTCCTGTACCAAATGGGCCGGAGGCCGTCTCATCCTCGGTCTGCCGGTGGCGGGTAAACCTGCACCACGGCGCCAATAACCGAGCGCGCATTCTTTCCCGAGTCGGCCAAAATTTCAACTTCCATATGTTGCTTTTCTTGTTAAAAGTGGCCGTTTTCAGTGTGACACTTATCAACAGGGCAAAAGCTACACTAGCAATTTGCAGCTGAGAGAGATGGATAGCACCGCCCCCCTGTCAGCAGACTACCCTCGCCCCCGTCAACCAAGATGCTGCGCCACCTTGTGTCACGGTTACAGCAGTGGCCAAAACGTTTTTCACATCCGGGGAGATAGACCAATGTTGACGGAGGCTCTTTATTTGCATGAAAAGGGATAAAACAGCACTTGGACCACCAGCCAGTGCTGGCTACAGCCATAAAAAAACCGCTCCAAAGAGCGGTTAATGGCGCCACCAGGCAACCATAAAAGGGACTACAGGTAGTTGTCATTGGAATTACTGGACGGCCGCCTCCCCACGCCACTCTGCTCCTTGAGGAAGCTGATCCAAGGGGATGCCCGCCCGCTGACGTTGCCATTCTGAGCCGCTTGGGTGAAGGCGTTGAGGGCCTCCTTCGGCTTCTGTTGCTCAAAATAGGCGACTCCGGTCAGAAACTTCAGATCTGCACGCTGTTCACCATTGGCATTGGCCGCAGGCTTGGCGGCCAGCTCTACCAGATCCTGATAGCGCTTGCTCTGGATCATCATTCGCGCCATTTTCAGCTGTAATTCGGCATTCGGGACCAGCTGATAGGATTTGGCCAGGGTGTCGATGGCCGGATCCAGCTCCTTGGCCTGATGCCAATAGTTGGCCAGGGTTTTGTAGTTGCTTGCGCTCTGCTCAATCACCCCATCCTTCATCCCTTTCTCCATCACCCGCGCTGCACGATGGGGAATGCCGCTGAAGGCGAGATAGTTGGCCAGACGCTGCAATTCGGCCGGTTCGGTCAGCATGCCAAGGCTATAGGCTGCCTCCAGTGCCGCCAGCGCCTTGCTATCGTTGCCTGCCTGCATATGCATGGCCGAGAGCTGGGTCCAGTACTTCTTCTGCTGCGGGTGCATGTCGACCAGGATGGTCAGCACCTCGGTCGCCTGCTTGTACTGTTTCAGTTCGTAGTGGGCCGCCATCTTCAGCAGATACCAGGACTCCGGCGCTTTGCCCGCCGAAAGCTTGATCGCCTGATCCACCACCGGAATGGCCTCACGGTACTGCTTGAGCTGCACGTGGGCGTTGGCCAGGGTGATATAGGCGTGGGAGTTGGGCTTGTCATCTTTGCCCTGGTTGGCAAACCACTCCCTCATGGTCTTTATCGACCCCTGGAAGTTGCCCTCCGCCATATAAAGCTGGGCCAGGTTGTAGCGCACCTGCTGGGCCACCGGTGGCGGCAGACCGCCTGTCGCGATGGCATCGGCAAAGTACTTGGTCGCCTGGCCATATTTCTCCTGCTGGGCGGCCACGAAACCGAGAGTCTGCAATATGACCCCCTTGTCGTAGACCCTATCGCCCACGCTGGATAGCGCCTCCTGCAATCGGGCATTAGCCAGACCGTATTGTTTGTCAGTGATCAGCTCCTGCGCCTTGTTGACCGCCCGATAAGCCCGATCCGACAGGGCCGGCTGCTCGGCGGCCCAGCTGGCGGTGCTAAGCAGCACCGCCATGGCGACCGGGGCGAGGATCATCTTGTGTAACTTGTTCATCGCCACCTTCCTTAGTTGACCGCGAACTCGATCTCTTGCTGCATGCGGCTCTCTTGCGGTTTGCCATCTGCCATAGCGGGCTTGAACGTCCACTTGGCGATGGTTTTGCGCGCCTCTTTGCCAAGGTCATAGCTGCGTGGCTCTTCCTTGACGATCCGTACGTTGCTGACGGTGCCGCGCTCGGTGACGGTAAACTCCACCAGCACCTTGCCGGAGGCCAGCCCCGCCAGAGCCGCCTTACGGGGCATCATGGGCTCGAAGGTTGCCAGCGGAATGGCACCGTTGTTGCCACCGATCCCGCCACCGCCGCCACCGGTGCTGTAGGCACCGAGGGCGTTGCCGCCACCGATGTTGACCGGAATGTCGAGCTTGGGCATATCCATGGGAGAGCTCTCCATCTGCGGCCGATCCGTGCTGGCCACCTCCATCTCGGGAGGGGGCGGTGGACGGTTCGGCGGCGGCGGTTTCGGCAGCTCCCGTTGCTTCTCTTGCAGGGTCTCCTGGGGCTTGATGCGAATAAAATCGGTCATGGCGACGTCATCCTTCTCCACCAGCTCCCGGTGATCCGGTGTGATCAGCTTGTTCATTCCCAGAAATAGAAAGAACACCACCACACAGGAGACCGCCAACGATATCAGGTATCTCATAGGTCTCTCTCCAGCATCAGCTGCTCTTGCTGGCAGCGATGGAGATGTTCTGGACACCGGCCATACGGATCTGATCCATGACCTGCACCACCAGACCGGAACGGGATTCGGTATCGGCCTGGATCACCACAGCGCTCTCCGGGTTTTCGGCCCGCAGCCGCTCGATGTTGGCACGTACCGCCCCCACTTCGACGATGCGCTTGTCGACCCAGACCTGACCGTTTTCGCGTACCGCGACCATGATATTGCCCTTCTTCACCGTCTCGGCCGTGCTGGCACTGGGACGGTTGATTTCGACACCGGACTCCTTGACGAAGGAGGTGGTGACGATGAAGAAGATCAGCATGATGAACACTATGTCCAGCATGGGGGTCAAATCGATAGCCGCCTCGTCGGCACCGCTGTCGCTGTAACGTTTTCTCATAGCAGAAACTCCTTGCTTGTTCTGTGCCCCCGGCAGGCCATGCCTCACCGGGGGGATGCATCCTGCATCAGCCGTGTTTCAGGTTGTCTTCCAGCTTTTGCACCGCCAGTTTGGCCTTGTGATCGAGCTGGTTGACAAAAAACAGGCCGGAAAGGGCGGCAATCATGCCCGCCATGGTCGGTACCGTTGCCTTGGAGATCCCCGATGCCATCGCCCGCGGCGAACCGGTGCCGGTGATGGCCAGGGTGTCAAACACCTGCACCATCCCCACCACAGTGCCGAGCAGCCCCATCAACGGGCAGAGAGCGATCAGCACCTTGATGACCGGCATCCCCTTGTCTACCGCCATGGCGACCCGTGAGACCAGCTCGCGCCGGATCTGCTTGGCAGACCAGGAGAGATGATCGGTGCGGGCCAGCCAGGTGGCCTTGGTCTGCCTCACCTGTCTGGGGTAGACCGCCATGAAGTAGAACCAGCGCTCCAGCAACAGGGCCCACATCATCAGGGTCAGGAAGAACAGGGCGACCAGTACATCGCCCCCCAATCCCAAAAACCGGCGGACCGACTCGACTTCTTCAATCAACCAGAACCACATGGGTGACTCCTTACGCTGCGGCTTTGGAGGCGTGCAGACGTTCCTGATAACGGGCGACGAAACCGGCGCTCTGCTCTTCCAGCACCTGGATCAGACGACGGCTCTGGGTCTGCACAATGGTGTAGAGGAACAGCATGGGTACCGCGACGACCAGACCCTGCATGGTGGTCACCAGCGCCTCGGAGATACCACCTGCCATCAGCTTGGGATCGCCGGTACCGAACAGGGTGATGGCCTGGAAGGTGGCAATCATCCCCACCACGGTACCGAGCAGGCCCAGCAGCGGCGCGACGGAAGCGATCAGCTTGATGATGCTGATGCCCTTCTCGAACTTGGGCACGTTGCGCAGGATGATCTCGTCGAGCTTTGACTCCAGATCCTCGATGTTGTCACCGCGATGGCTCTGGTAGGCCCCCAGCATGTCACCAATGGGGTTGCCCTTGATGATCTGATCGGATTTCAGCTGCTTGCGCATGGACGAGCCGATCAGCGACAGGCGGATACCGCAGAAGATGGCCAGCAGGGTACCGAGCACGCCGAGCACCATGATGACGTAACCCACTTCACCACCCTGATCGATCCGCTCCTTGAGAGTCGGTGACTGCACCAGCAAAGAGAGGATCACGCCGCGAGACGGGTCGATGAAGATGGGTTTGACCCCGTCACCACCCTGTTCAAACTCGGCGATAGGTTCCAGCACCCCCTTGTCAGGTTGACGAGAGAGCTGCTCGAACTTGCCGGTCTCCGGCACGAAGGTGAGGTACTTGCCTTCGGAGACGGTGTTGAACTCACCGATCTGGGTGACGGTCTTCTCGGCCTGGTTGCCCTCGCCATAAACCACGGTCGCCGGGATCTGGCTCACCTTGCCACCATCAACCATGCGGCTGAGGGTGGTAGTCCAGAACGCTTCCAGATCGTCGCTGGAGGGGAGCTCTTTACTCTCGGCCAGACGGGTCAGCAAGGCAGATTGCTCCGGATGCTCGACCCGACGGGCGGAGGCGTTGAAGATCCCCTTGAACTCACCGGCAAACTGACGCAGCACCCCGAACATCTCACCCATGTTGCCGGAACGCTGGCGCAGGGTTTCAGTCAGCTCGGTCAGCTGCTTGTCATTGGCATCGAAGGTCGCCTTGAGCTGCTCGCCCTTGGCTGTTTCGGCAGCCAGCTCGGCCTTGGCCTTGGCCAGCAGCGCCCCTTGCTCGTTCTTGTCAGCCAGGAAGCGGGCTTCCCGCTCCTTGTTTAGTTGGGATTCGCTCAGGCTGGATGTCTTGACCTGGTTCAGCAGCGCATTGAGATCCACCGGTTTTTCGGCGGCAGTCACCGGCAGGGTGACCAGGGTTGCTCCCGCAATCAGGGAGGCAATAGCAAGTCTGATTCCTTTCATGATGCTTTCTCCGCTGTTTGAACCGGCAGCTTGATCAGCGCGGGAGGAGCCTGCTTCTTGGCGATGCGAAGGCCCTGTTCAACCGCACTGCGATACTCCTGGGGCAACTCTTCCCACTGGCGAGTCTTCTTGTTCCACATGCCGGTCTCATTGCCATCCGGGGACTGATAAAGCAGCGCAATGCGGCCAACGCGCAGGAACTCGTAGGTCTTCTCGCTGCCATCCTTGTCCAGGCTCGCCTTGTAGGACTCGATGGTGCGGCTGAAGCCCTCCTCGATCTGGTAAGCCTCCAGGATCTTGCGGTACTTCTCGGAGATGGTGACATCGGCCCGATTCATCAGGTCGGTCAGAGCCGCTACGCGGTCCTCCCGCTCGACCTTCTGAAACGGCAGATCCAGTGACACAAACTGTTCGAGGGAGTCGATCATCTTGAGCATCAGCGGCACCACTTCGGTGCTGGTCTGATCAATCTGGGCGATCTGCTTTTGCATCGATGCCAGCTCGGCGCTCTGGGATTCGACCATCTTGCCCACCTGCTCGTTGTAGGTGCGCAGACTGTCGACCTGACGCAGGGCGGCCTTGTACTGGGCCAGTGCAGACTCGGCAGATTCGGCATAACTGTCGATTTTCTGCTGGGAAACTTTGGCTGCATTATTGGTGGCGACTTGAGCGTCCACGGCCTGACCGGCAGTGGCGGCACTCAGATTGAAGCTGGTCAACAAGGCGGCCGAAACCAGGCTGCCAAGGAGCGCTTTCTTCATTGTAATGGTCCTTGTCTTCATAGGATTACCCTATCTCCGTAACTTCCTTGGACGTTGGGCACAGCCGGCCCGACCGGGCCGGCTGAGGTTGTATATCAACGGGGTTGATTAGAACTTCTGGGTGTAGTCGATGTAGTAGACGCGACCGTCGATGCTGTAGAGGTCTTCTTCATAGGTGAAGCCATCGCTCGACAGGGAAGGTCCGCGGTTGAACATGTTCTTCACACCGGTCTGGATCTTGGCATTCCAGCTGGTATCGACGGCTACGTTCAGGTTCCAGACGGTGTTGGAGGCGATATGACCCTCTTCCTTGCCATCTACATAATCCTGGCTCTGTGAGTCGATATAGTTGGTGCTCAGGTAGGTATCCAGATTCCACAACTGCGGGAAGTTGGCACCGATCCCGGAGTTGAAACGGAAGTCGGGTTTACCATTCCAGCCCTTCTTGTCGACCATTGGGCCGCCAGCAAACAGACCTTCTTCATACTTCAGGATGTAGCTGCTGCCAAAGTCGTAACGCAGGGTGAAGGAGTTGAAGTCGTACTTGTAGTCCGCCTTGAAGTCGATGCCACTGGTCTTGAGTTGCCCCAGGTTGACCATGCCCGCATAGACCATCTCGACATCACCGTTGGCGTCACGGATGACGTTCGGGTTGCTGCCGGTGTTGAGCTCCTGATAGAACTGGGTCTGGGTGGTGGCCAGCTGGATCACGTCATCAATCTTGATGTAGTAGTAATCAAGCGACAGGTTCAGGTTGTCCAGAGGGTTGTAGGCAGTACCGATAGTGAAGGTATTGGCTGTCTCTTCCTTCAGGTTCTTGTTGGATTGACGAGTGGTCATATACTGCTCTTCAGAGCAGTTGGTCACACCATTTGCCTGGCAATAAACATAGTCCTTGGCAAAGTCAGCTGACTCGGCATCCGCCGCGTAAAGATCGTTCAGACCCGGCGCACGGAACGACTGGGACCAGGAGGTTCGGAACATCAGCTGGTCGAGCGGCTGATAACGCAGGCTCGCTTTGGGCGAGAAGGCGCTGCCAAAATCGCTGTACTTGTCGTAACGCCCCGCCAGGTTCAGCTCGATCTGCTCGGTGATGGGGATCAGACTCTCGATATAGGTGGCAAACACATCGCGCACACCACCACCGGAGTTACCGGATGAACCCAGTACGTTACCCGCTTCGGACTGGCTGTCATAGGTATCGGAGTAAACCCAGTCGTTATACTCGGCGCCCAAGTACCAGCTGACGGGGCCAGCAGGCAATGCGCCCATCTCCCATCCCAGACCGCCATACCACTGGAAGAAGTCCATCTTGGAGTTGCGGCTGGTGGTATAGGAGAGATCCTTGGTGGCGTCAGCGGAGAAGCTGCCATTGACAAACTTGCCGCTGTTGACCTGGGTCTGGACAGCTGGTTCCAGAACATAACCATTACCAATGCTCTGGTTGTCGGTCTTGGAGTACATGTAACCGGCGTTCCACTCCACATCCCCTACAGTTTCGGTCGGAACGGTGCCCTCAAAACCGAGATTCAGGGTACCGGTCAAGTCGGTTACATCGTTGTCACGGGGCCCGACGTTGCTGAAACGGTAGTAAACGGTAGCGGCTTTGGCGGTGCTGAAGTTGTTGGCTGAGAGGACAGCGGCACTTTCGGGGGTGGAACCATCCACGGTGAAGGCACCGGCAGCAGGCGCGAATCGACCAAAACTGGTGACGCGAGAACCAATCATCTGCGGCACAAAATCCACACTGTCATTGATATGGTAACGACCGTTCACATAGACTGTATCACGGGTGCGTGAAGCGGTTTTGGCTGCGACCTTGGCAAAGTCGAAACGGCAAGCCGTGCCCTTGGTGACGAAACCGGGACCAGTGCCTTCACAGTCAACCCCATTCAGAGTACGGGTGACCGTCTTGCCAGTTGTCGCGTCTACCCCCTTGATATTGCGACCATACAGGCTAGGGGACTCAGCCCCCTGCTTGGCCAGATAGTCACGATCCTTGTAGTAGATCTCGTCTTTGACATCGTGCTCGTAGACCATCATCAAGGCGCCCTTCTCACCCGAAACGCCACTGACGATGGAACCGCTCTTCTCATCCCCACCTTCTTCGCTTGGGGAACCGACACGCCCCTGGAATGACAAGCCTTCAAAACCCTCTTTGAGGATCACGTTGATAACGCCACCGATGGCATCAGAACCGTAGAGCGCGGAGCCGCCATCCAGGTTCACTTCCACTCGCTCAACCGCCGCCATTGGGATGGTGTTGAGGTTGATGGCAGTGCCTCCCATGGTAGGAGAGCCAGCAATTCGCTTGCCATTGAGCAGCACTAGGGTGCGATCTTCCCCAAGGCCACGCAAACCAACGGTAGCTTGTGACTGGGCAGAACTGCCGGATGAAGGGGAGAAACCGCCGAAGGAGTTGTAAGAGGCCTGTTTCAGATAATCCGCCACAGTCTGCTGACCAGACTGTTCGATCTGGACCTTGCTGACAGCAACAACAGGAGTTGCGCCCTCGACATCGACACGGGAGATACGGGAGCCAGTAACCTTGATTTTCTGCAGTTTTTCGACGTTCTGCCCTTCTTCGGCAGATACAGATGGGGCTGCAGCAAGGCTCGCCAAGGCGAACGCAATCGCAGCAGAGATTCTGCTCTTCCTAAGCATCGCTTATATCCTTCCTGGTTGTTTATTGTTTGCTTCCTGATACCGCCCTCTTTGGAGCGATGCGTAAGGCTTATCAATCTTTGACTAGCGGCGTCAATGGAGCATGGGTGTGGTGAGGTCAGACGTTAGAATAAGCGGAGTGTATTAATTTCGACCGATATAATTAGTGAATAATTCTGCCAAATACGACCAAACCAATGTAAAGGCATTGTTAAATGCAGTGAATGGCGCTGAATTAAAAATTGATGAACTTATTAGTTAACGTGCTGTCTATTTATATCTTATTTCGACTTACCGGCCTTAATAAGAATAAAACACTAACTTCATGAGGCTTGAACCTGACCTGTTTCATAGGGATAACAGATATAGCCATCGAGATGATATCGTTTTCACTCAATTTCACCAATCCCAACAAATGCAATTTAAATCAAATGCTTATATTTGTTAAAAGTTAAAATAAACAGCTGTTTATATTTTTTAAAATAATGTTGAGCCGTAGCATTTTGTTTTTATTTTCGCTTTTCAGATAAAAAACATCATTTCTCGGTAATTTGGGTCTCAGCGGGTCATTTTTCCCAGTTTTCCATTTCCTTGTACTTGATTTTTGTTGCAGAGCTTTTACAGTGGCCAAGCGGATTGTCTGCTGTTTGGCAACCAATCCAGCGCGTAATTCCAGGAAGGACAGGCCCGTCACCGGATTTGACTGGTCACAA
Organism: Aeromonas sp. L_1B5_3; assembly: GCF_963866575.1. NCBI lineage: Bacteria > Pseudomonadati > Pseudomonadota > Gammaproteobacteria > Aeromonadales > Aeromonadaceae > Aeromonas > Aeromonas sp. L_1B5_3. The sequence goes on along the minus strand of NZ_CAWMDN010000068.1, from coordinate 34,879 downwards.
AAAGAACAACAAGGACGAGGTTCCATCATGCTGTCGTATTTCCTACGCCGGACGCTTTTGATCATCCCGACGTTTCTCGGTATTACCCTGCTCGTCTTCACCATCACCCGTTTCGTGCCGGGCGGTCCGGTCGAGCGCATGCTACTGCAAGCCCAGGTTTCCCAGAATGAATCTGGCCGCGCCAGTGGCAGCAAGGGGGCTCAGGCCCTCTCCGATGAACAGATCGAGGAGCTCAAGGCCTTCTATGGTCTCGACAAGCCAATGCTGATCGCCTACTGGGAGTGGCTGCAAAAGCTGGCGGTACTCGATCTGGGCGAATCAACCCGTTATTACGAACCGGTATGGGATCTCATCAAGGATCGGCTCCCCGTCACCGCCTTCTTCGGACTGGCGACCTTTCTGCTAAGCTATGCGGTCTCCATCCCGCTCGGGGTGGCCAAGGCGCTCAGGCACAACAGCCGCTTCGACTCGTTAAGCTCCATGCTCATCTACATGGCCTATGCACTGCCCGCCTACGTGGTGGGGATCTTTCTCATCACCGTCTTTGCGTTTCATCTGGAGTGGCTGCCGATGGGCGGTTTTCCGGGGGACGACTTTGAGTACATGGAGAGCAGCTGGGATCAGATCCGCACTCTCTTTGCCCACGCGTTGCTGCCGCTTATCGCCTACGCCATCGGGGATTTCGCCATCCTCACCATGACCATGAAAAACAGTCTAATGGAGAATCTGTCGGCAGATTATGTGCGCACCGCCGTGGCCAAGGGGTTGCCGTTTCGCAAGGCGGTCACCGACCATGCCATGCGCAACAGCCTCATCCCCATCGCCAGTCACCTGGGGTCTGTGCTTACCGTTTTCTTTGGCGGATCTTTTCTCATCGAGACCATCTTCAACATCGACGGCATCGGCCTGCTCGGTTATGAATCGATCGTCGAGCGGGATTACCCCACCGTTATGGGCATTCTGGCCATCACCTCCATGCTGATGCTGATGGGCAATATCGTCTCCGATATCTGCGTTGCCCTTGTTGATCCGCGCGTGCGGTTTGGAGACTGATCATGAAGCTCAATCCGGTTACCTTGAAAAAACTCAAGCGCTTCACGTCGATCAAGCGCGGTTACTACTCCTTCATCATCTTCACTGCGCTGGTACTACTCTCCCTGCTGGCGGAGCTGCTGGTCAACAGCCGGGCGCTGATGGTGAGCTATCAGGGCCAACTGCACTTCCCCACCTATGGCAATGTGATCCCCGGTCAGCAGTTCGGGCTCGATTATGAGTACGAAACCAACTACCGCCAGCTCAAGGCCAAGTTTGCAGCAGAGGGTCAGGGTGACTGGGTGCTGTTGCCGCCGGTACCCTGGAACCCCTACGAGCAGGATTTCAAGGAGGATGCCTACCCGCCCTATGCTCCGAGCATGGCTGAGCGCCACTTCCTCGGCACCGACGCCAGCGGTCGCGACGTGCTGGCACGGCTGGTCTACGGCTTTCGCATCGCCATCGGCTTTGCCTTTATCGCGCTGGCGGCCAGTTACGCCATCGGGGTCACCATCGGCTGTCTGATGGGCTTTCTTGGCGGCCGCTTTGATCTCATCCTGCAACGCTTTATCGAGATCTGGTCCCAGGTGCCGTTTCTCTACATCATCATGATTCTGGTGTCGCTAGCCAAACCCAACTTCGGCCTGTTTGTAGCCATCAACGTGTTGTTCGGCTGGATGGGGATCACCTGGTACATGCGCACCCTCACCTACAAGGAGCGGGCGCGGGACTATGTGATGGCAGCGCGGGCGCAAGGGGCGACCACCGGACGGATCATCTTCCACCACATCCTGCCCAACACCCTGATGATGATCGTCACCCTGGCGCCGTTCGCCGTGGTGGGCAATATCTCCACCCTGACGGCGCTCGACTATCTGGGCTTCGGGCTGGCACCACCAACCCCGAGCTGGGGGGAGCTGCTCTCGCAAGGCATCAACAATCTGGATGCCATCTGGATCGTGAGCTCGGTGGTGGCGGCGGTGAGCCTGGTGCTGATCATGGTCTCCTTTATCGGCGAAGCGATCCGCGAGGCATTCGATCCGCGCAAATTTACCCGTTACCAATAAGCCAGCCAGTACCAGCGCGCATCTGCAGGCGTCGGATCACGAGCAGTCATTAATGAAGGACGGGCCCCCACCATCGGCGGTCCCGGGAGCAAGGGATAATCCCGTTATCAATCAAGACCCCCAGTGCAGGGGCCAGACCTGGAAGTCAAACATGAAAAATAAAATCAAATGGATAGGTGCTCTCTTTGTGCTGGTAAACGGATCCTGGGTCTGGGCGGCCAGCCTGCCCGCGGATCTCAAATGGGAGACCAACGACATGGATCCTGTGTTCGCCTCCCCCAAAGCGCTGCCGGGCGGCAGCCTCAATATGTTTGTGGACAGCTTTCCGCTGACGTTCCGCACCGTGGGGCCTGACTCCAACGGCTCGTTCCGTTCCTTCATCATGGATAACCAGCTGCGGCTCATCAGCTTCCACCCCAATACCGGCAACCCCATTCCCTCGCTAGCGACCCACTGGGCCATCGCGCCAGACAGCCAAACCGTCTACTTCAAGCTGGATCCACGCGCCAAATGGTCGGATGGCAAGCCGGTCAATGCAGACGACTACACCTTCGGCTACGAGATGATGCGTTCCAAACACATCAAGGGGCCTTGGTTCAACAATTACTACACCACTGAAGTGGTAGCTGTAGAGAAGATCGATGACCACACCATTCTGGTCAAAGCAGGCAACCGCAAGGCCAAGATGGACTTGCTCAACACCACCGAGCTGTGGCCCCAGCCCAAGCACTACTACAAGCTGACCCCCAACTGGGTGAAGCAGTACAACTGGGCCGTGGTGCCCACCACAGGTCCCTACGTGATCAGCGACGTCAAGAAGGGCAAGTCGGTCACCTTCAGCAAGCAGAAGGATTGGTGGGCAAAAGACGATCGCTATAACCAGCACAGATTCAACATCGACACCATCAAGGTGCAGGTGATCCGCGATCACAACATCGCCTTCCGCCATTTCCTGAAAGGGGAGCTTGATACCTTCGAGATGATCCTGCCCAACTGGTGGCATGAAAAAGCGGTCACCCCGGAGTACAACAAAGGCTACGTGCAGAAAGTGATGGCTATGACCGATACCAAACAGGGCGGGCAGGGGGTTCACCTCAATGTGGCCAACCCCAAGCTGGCGGACGTGAACGTGCGGCTCGGCATCCAGCACGCCTTCAACATCGACAAGATGATTAAAACCGTGCTGCGCGGCGACTATGACAGAGCCACCACCTTCGACTCGGGCTTTGGCGAATTCACCGACATCACGCTGCCGGAGCGGGCTTATGACATCGGCAAGGCGCGGGAGTACTTTGCCAAGGGCGGCTACAACAAGCCGGGGCCAGACGGCATCCTGCAAAATGAGAAGGGGGAAAGGCTCACGCTGGCGCTCACCTACACCAGTCAGGAGCACTCCAAGCGCCTGACCGTGCTGAAAGAGGAGGCCAAGAAGGCGGGTCTGGATCTGGAGCTCAATCTGGTGGATGGCGCCACCGGCTTCAAGGTGATGCTGGAGAAGAAACACGAAGCGGCCTGGCTCGGTTGGGGCGGCGGCGGTCTCTATCCGCAATATTGGGAGTTTTTCCACTCCTTCAACGCCAATAAACCGCAGACCAATAACCTATTCAACGTGGCTGACAAGGAACTGGACGCGCTGATCGACACCTACAACGTCGAATTCGACATGGCCAAACGGGCCAAGCTCTCCCAGCAGATCCAGCAGCGCATCTATGATCTCGCCATCTTCGTGCCAGGCGTGCAGCTCAACTATGTGCGGGCCAGCAGCTGGCGTTATGTGATGCTGCCGGAGGTGCCTGCCACCAAGAATACGCCGGATCTGCTCTACTGGCCGATGGACGGTTATCCTCACAGTAGCGGCGGTCTGCTCTGGCTCGATCCCAAGGTGAAGGAAGAGACCCACAACGCCAAGGAGGCAGGGGAGGCGCTGGCGCCCATCAACCTGCTCGACAAGACCTATGTACGTCATTGATATTCAGGCCATTGCGAAGGGAGCAGCTGTTATGCCCAACACCCAGGCCCCCATTCTTGACGTACCGGATAACGGGGGGGAGTTCGCCGCTGATAACGGCCAGCACCCAGCCCCAATCCTCGAAGTACGCGATCTCGAGGTGGAGTTCGCCGTCGACGATGGCAAGATCAAGGTGCTCGACGGGGTCAGCTTCAAGGTGGCCCCAGGTCAGACGCTGGGGATCGTCGGCGAGTCCGGCTGCGGCAAGAGTGTCACTTCACTCGCCATCATAGGGCTCTTGCCCAAACCCCACGGTCAGGTGGTAGCCGGTTCCATCCGCTTTCAGGGGGAGGAGTTGCTGTCGCTTGCGCCGGATCAGATGTACAAGGTGCGCGGCAACCGCATCTCGATGATCTTTCAGGAGCCGATGACGGCCCTCAACCCGGTGCAGACGGTGGGGGAGCAACTGATGGAGGTGTTTCGCCTCCATCGCCCCGAGTATGACAAGGCCCAGCGCAGAGCCGCGGCCATCGCCATGCTGCAGAAGGTGGGGATCCCGGAACCGGCCCAGCGCTTTGCGGTCTATCCCCACAACCTCTCCGGCGGCATGCGCCAACGGGTGATGATCGCCATGGCGCTCTCCTGCGAGCCAGACCTGCTTATCTGTGACGAGCCGACCACGGCGCTGGATGTCACCATTCAGGCCCAGATCCTCGAACTGATGAAAGAGCTGCAGGCCCAGACCGGCATGGCCATCATCTTTATCACCCACGATCTGGGGGTAGTGGCGGAGCTGTGCGACGAAGTGGTGGTGATGTATGCCGGGCGGGCGGTAGAGCAGGCCGACGTGTTCGAGCTGTTTGATCACCCTCGTCACCCCTATACCCACGGCTTGATGAGCTCGATCCCGCGACTCGAGGATGAGCCCAAGAGCCTGCTCAAGACCATCAAGGGACAGGTGCCAGCCCTGCACGAGATGCCCGCTGGCTGCCGCTTCTCCAACCGCTGCCCCCACGCGACCGATCTCTGTATCAGTGCCATTCCGGCGGTGGAGCAACTCAATCCGCGCCACCATGTCGCCTGTCACTACTGGAAGGAGTTGACCCCATGAGCACTCTGTTATCGGTCAGGGATCTGAAACAGCACTTCCGGCTGGGAGGCGGGTTCCTGCGCAAGCAATATACGGTTCACGCGGTGGATGGCATCAGCTTCGACCTGAAACAGGGAGAAACGCTGGGGCTGGTGGGGGAATCGGGCTGTGGCAAGTCCACCCTCGGACGCAGCCTGCTCAAGCTGTTCGAGCCGACCGCGGGCACCATCACCTTCGAGGGGCGCGATATCACCGCCCTCAGCCAGAAGGAGATGCGCTCCTTGCGTCAGGAGATGCAGATGGTATTTCAGGATCCTGCAGAATCCCTCAACAGCCGCCACACCGTGGGTCAGATCCTGGAGGAGCCCTTTATCATCCACGGTAAAGGCAACACTGAGCAGCGCCGCGGCTGGGTACAGGAGCTGCTGGCAAAAGTGGGCCTGCCGGGCAGCGCGGTGGATCGCTACCCCCACGAGTTTTCCGGCGGTCAGCGCCAGCGGATCGGCATCGCCCGCGCCATCGCCCTCAAGCCCAAACTGCTGGTATGCGACGAGGCGGTCTCGGCCCTCGATGTCTCGGTGCAGTCGCAGATCGTCAACCTGCTGCTCAGCCTGCAGCGGGAGATGAACCTCTCCATCATCTTTATCGCCCACGATCTGTCGGTGGTCAAACACATCTCGGATCGGATTGCGGTGATGTATCTGGGACGGATCGTCGAACTGGCGGATGCCCAGTCGCTCTATCTGGCGCCGCGCCACCCTTACACCCAGGCGTTGATCTCCGCCATTCCGGTACCGGACCCGCGCAGGCGCAGCCAGCGCATTCTGCTGACCGGCGATGTGCCCTCCCCCATCTCGCCGCCAAGCGGCTGCCACTTCCACCAGCGCTGTCCCCATGCGACCGAGCTGTGCAAAAGCAAAGCGCCCAAGCTTGAGGCGTGTGATGAGGCCCATCATCAGGTGTCCTGCCACACCCCGCTCGCCGTCGGTAGTCACGCCATCAGCGGCAGTTCCATCAGTAGCAACGCTACGAGCGGTGACAGCAGGCTGGAACAGGCGAGCTAGGCGCAGCGAAAAAGGCCAGGGTAGAAACAGACGAGGCGGCCATCAGGCCGCCTCGTGCTATCGGGTCAATCTGCCAACCGTCAGGCGATCTGGTAGCGCCCCGGCTTGTGGTTGAGTGTCAACACCAGATTACAGATAACCGCCGCCACGATGGAGAGGGCCAGAATCCACGGCTGTACCACGAAGAACGAGGCGATGACGATGGCACAATCGAGCCCCATCTGCAGCTTGCCCGCCCGGATGCCAAAGCGATTCTGAATAAAGAGCGCCAGAATATTGAAGCCCCCCAGACTCGACTTGTGGCGAAACATGATAAGCAGCCCCATACCGATCAGGGTGCCACCGATCAGCACCGCATAGAGGGGCTCTATCTTGCCGATCTGCAGCACGCCGTTGAGGTGATCGGTCATGTAGGAGACCGCCGCCACCGAGACGAAGGTGTTGAGGGTAAAGCGCGGCCCCATTCTGAGCCAAGCGAGCGCGTAGAAGGGCAGATTGATGCCGAAGAAGAGCAGGCCAAAGCTGATCCCCGTCACCTGTTGCAGCAGCAGCGCCAGCCCGGCGGTACCGCCGGTGAGCAGGCCCACCTGATGAAACAGGAAGATGCCGAGGGAGACGAAGCCTGCCGCGGTCAGCAGGGCCAGCACATCCTCATAGACGGGATGGGCAGTACGAGTCGAGGTGTTGTCCATAACCTGTATCCAAGCGAAGTAAAGAGAGAGTGTCTGTCGCCTGCCCTATTCGGCAGGCTGCGAGCCCTGTCGACAGGGCTTCGTTATGAGGCCCAGTCTATTTTTTGTGAAAATGATCACAACAAGAGGGCTGCACGCCCCATTCTGGTGCCTGTCATCCGGCATTGACACTCGCTGCACCAAGATGCAGCATGCCGCCCTCTGATACCCCGCATCCCATCCGCAGCAAGAGGCGTTTTCCATGAAGGTCACCATTTTTGGCACAGGCTATGTCGGGCTGGTTCAGGCCGCCGTTCTGGCCGAGGTGGGCCATCAGATCTGCTGCATCGATGTGGATGAGGCGCGGATCGCCGCGCTTCGGCAGGGCCAAATCCCCTTCTACGAACCGGGGCTGGCACCGCTGGTCGAGAGCCATCTGGCCAGTGGTCGTCTGCACTTCTCTGCCGACCCCGCCGTCGGAGTCGAGCACGCCGACCTGCTGCTCATCGCCGTAGGCACACCCGCAGATGAGGATGGCTCTGCCGATCTGCAACATGTGCTGACGGTGGCCGACACCATAGGCCGGCTGATGAGCCGCCCCAAGCTGGTGGTGACCAAGAGCACTGTGCCGGTCGGCACGGCGCAGCAGGTGCGGCAACATATTCAGGCCCGGCTGGCCGAGCGTGGACTGGCTCTTGAGTGCGACGTGGCGGCTAACCCTGAGTTTCTCAAGGAGGGGGCGGCAGTCAGCGACTGCATGCGGCCGGATCGTATCATCATCGGCTGTGATAGCGAGATGGCGCTGGAGCAGTTGCGTGCCCTCTACGCCCCCTTCAACCGCAACCACGATCGGATCGTGGTGATGGATCTGCGCAGTGCCGAGCTCACCAAGTACGCCGCCAACGCCATGCTGGCCACCCGCATCTCCTTTATGAACGAGATGGCGGCACTTGCCGAGGAGCTGGGGGCCGATATCGAGGCGGTACGCCAGGGGATGGGGGCCGATCCCCGCATCGGTTACCACTTCCTCTACCCGGGCTGCGGCTATGGCGGCTCCTGCTTCCCCAAGGATATCCAGTCCCTGCTGCACACAGCCCGCCGCGTCGACTGCGACACCCCGCTGCTCGCCGCGGTCGAGCAGGTCAACCGGCGCCAGCAGCAGAAGATGGCCGAGCGACTGCTGAGTCACTTCGGCCCGGATCTGCGCGGCCGCACGTTTGCCCTGTGGGGGCTGGCGTTCAAGCCCGGCACCGACGACATGCGCGAAGCGCCGAGCCGCCCGCTGCTGGCCGCCATCTGGGCTGCTGGCGGCAAGGTGCAGGCGTTTGATCCCAAGGCGATGGCACGCGCTCGCGGACTTTACGGCGAGCGGCCCGACCTGCAGCTCTGCGCCACGCAGGAAGAGGCGCTGGAGGGGGCCGATGCCCTGCTCATCTGCACCGAGTGGCAATCCTTCCGCGTCCCCGACTTTGCCCGGATGAAGAGCCTGCTCGCCAGCCCCGTCATCATCGACGGACGCAACCTCTACGATCCGGCTCGCCTGCACCAGCAGGGCTTTTGTTACTACGCCATCGGGCGCCCTCACCTCCCTCTCGCACAGGTGCAACCATGAACTGGCTGGTGACCGGGGCCGCCGGTTTTATCGGTTTTCACGTGGCCAGCCGGCTCTGCGCGGCAGGTCATCGGGTGGTGGGTATCGACAACCTCAACGACTACTACGAGGTGAGTCTGAAAGAGGCGCGACTGGCGCAGTTGGCTGGCTTCCCCCATTTCCACTTCGAACGGGTCGATCTGGCGGATCGCGAAGCGATGGCGACTCTCTTTGCCCGTCATGGCTTCGAGCGGGTGATCCATCTGGGGGCGCAGGCGGGGGTACGCTACTCGCTGGAAAACCCGTTTGCCTACGCCGACAGCAACCTCACCGGCATGCTGACAGTGCTGGAGGGGTGCCGCCAGCACGGCATCCGGCATCTGCTCTACGCCTCCTCCAGCTCGGTTTATGGTCTGACCGACCAGATGCCCTTCACCACCGAGCAGCCGGTGGATCACCCGGTCTCCCTCTACGCTGCCACCAAGAAGAGTGGCGAGCTGATGGCTCACGCCTATTCCACGCTCTATGGCCTGCCCACCACAGGGTTGCGCTTTTTCACCGTCTACGGTCCCTGGGGTCGGCCCGACATGGCCATCATCAAGTTCACCCGCGCCATCCTCGCGGGCGAGCCTATCGACGTCTATAACCACGGCGATCTCAGCCGCGACTTCACCTTTATCGACGACATCGTCGAGGGGATCCTCGCCGTCGCCGAGCAGCCGCCCCGTCCCAATCCCGATTGGCACGCCAGCGAGCAAAGCCCGGCCGAGAGCGCCGCGCCCTACCGCATCCTCAACATCGGTCATGGTCAGCCGGTGCGGCTACTCGACTTTATCGAGGCGCTGGAAGAGGCCCTCGGCAAGCCCGCCATCAAGCGGATGCTGCCGATGCAGGCGGGCGACATGCACGCCACCTGGGCCGATAGCGAGCCCCTCCACACCCTCACCGACCTGCGCCCCGCCACCACCATCAAGGAGGGAGTCGCCGCGTTCGTCCGCTGGTATCTCGACTACTATCAGCCCGACGCGTGAAATTGCCGGGCTGCAGCCCTTGGTCGTCGATGAGTTAATCCGGTACCACTGGCTTGCCACGCGTTTTAGGATGGCTGAACGCACTGTCTGCGCACCATAGCGAGGATTTGAGATGCAACAGCAGGAACAGGGTCTGATCGATGGACTGTTCGACCGCCTCAAGCAAGCGCAAGCCAGGGATAGCAAGCGAGACCAACAAGCGGATCAGCTGATCCGCCAGCATCTGGCAGAGCAGCCCGATGCCCCCTACTACATGACCCAGGCGCTGCTGATCCAGCAAGCTGCTCTTACCCGTCTCAACGAGCGAGTCAAGGAGCTGGAGGCAAGCCAAAGCAGTTCGAGCGGTGGCAGTTTTCTCTCCGGCCTGTTTGGTGGCGAGAGCACTCCGCCCCCGCGCTTCACGCCACCACCGGCAACTGCGCCTGCCCAACCCGCTTCCCGTACCAGCTCCTTTCTCGGTGGCGCCCTGCAAACCGCAGCCGGGGTTGCCGGTGGAGTCATGCTGGCCGACATGATCGGCGGACTGTTTCACAGCAACCGGCCCGAGGAGATCATCGACATCATAGAGCCAGCGCCCATTGCCAATCCGGTCGATGCGGAACCGGTACGCTGGGACGGCTGGGATTCACCTCCCGATGTTGGCAGCAGTTTTCTCGACGACGATAGCCAGAGTGGCGGCTGGACCGACAGTGACGATAACAACGGCGGTTTCTTCTAACCGTCAAACCATTACTGGCCCCGCATCTGGCGGGGCCCAACTCGATACGAAACCCATGACTATGGAAAGTGTGATGACACCACGGACCGGCAGCGGCATGACGCGATATAATCACTTCGCTTCGTGCCACCCGGGAGACACTCCCGACCCCAGGCGCTCTGTCCGTGGCCACGCAACCCCCCCATGACGACAAGGAGCCACCTCATGATCCGAACCCTTCTCCTGATTGGCGCCGCCATCGCGGCCTATGTCCTGACCCAGAACCACACCCTGCTTCCCCTTATCAGCATGTTGATCCTGCTTTCGCTCTGGGTTGTCAGCGAAATTGGCAGCTTCTATCGCGCGCTTCCTCCCGCCGACCTGGATGAGCATGAGTATCACCACGACTTCTAACCCGATGAAAAATGGTATGAAACTCTCGCAATGCCGTTAGTTCCATACCATTTTGCTCTCTGAAATCCCCCCGCTATAACAACAGGATCCACTGCTTTCATGGCGATGGCAGCCATGTTCCTCTATATCTTCTCTACTCAAGCAGGAGATAAACGATGGGGAAGATCAGCGAAAACGGACTGTTTTTGCTGCTTTTTTTGTCGTCGCTACTGGCGGGCATTCCGCAGACGGCACAGGGCAGGGATTTCAGACAAGCCCCCAGGGCAATGACGGCACTCAGGCAGGGGCAGGCAGCCCAGCACAGCGGCAATCTGCAAAAGGCGATTGCCCTCTACTGCGTAGCCGCCAGCACCGGCAATCCCGAAGGTTACTTCCGGATCGGGCGTCTGCTCGCCACCGGCCCCGCCTCGGTGCGCAGCGCGAAAATGGCCAACAGCTATCTCGCCATGGCGATGCGCCTTGGCAACCAGCAGGCCAGCCGCTACTACAACCCGCGGGTCGGCAATGCCCCCATGGGCGATCAGTGCGGTGTCGGCATGCGCGGCGGACAAGGGAGTTATTTCGCCCTGCCCAGCACACCGTTCAATGTCGAGGCCTATCTGGCACGCCAGTCACCGGGCAAACAGAAGCTGGCCACCATGCTGCGCCACGCAGCCAAGCGCCATCAGGTCGATGTGCGGCTGGTGCTGGCCATCGCCATTGCCGAATCCAACCTCGAAAGCCGCGCCGTCTCCGCCAAGAATGCGCAGGGAGTGATGCAGCTGATCCCCGAAACCCAGCAGCGTTTTGGTGTCACTCAACCCTTTGATCCGGCACAGAACATCAAGGGTGGCGTCAGTTATCTCAAGTGGCTGGATCGCCGCTTCGATGGCGACTGGGTTCTGATCTCGGCAGCCTACAACGCAGGTGAGAAGGCAGTTGAGCGCTATGGCGGCATCCCGCCCTATGACGAGACCCGGGAGTATGTCAAACGGGTGCTCTACTTCGCTGGCCACAAGCAGCCCTGAGCGAACTCTCAGTTGCCAGTCCGCTCGGAAGGCGGCTCCGGATTGCGACAACTATGGTTATGACCACTACCGGCCGAATAGTGGAAGCCATAGTGGCGGTAGTAACCCACCAGATTGCTGACCAGAAACAGCCCCTCCATCAGTGCGGCGACCGGTGAGCCCACCAGCAGGTTGTTGACCAGCCAGCAGAGGGTACCGAGCAGCATCCAGCGCCGCAGTTGGCGATCATCCGGGCAAAACGCGGCCCGGGTTTGCAGCAGGCTCGCCAGCAGCCCGATCAATGAGAGCAGGCCCTGATAGGTCACCAGCGCTGCCGCACAGGCCAACCCCATGAAAAACCACATCAAGATGCGGCGAACCAGCCAGATACTCACCAGAAAGCGTACGCTGGCCAGCAGCAACAGGCAGGCGGCCGACCACTGCTCGAGCAGGGCAAAGTGACCGGCATTGAGCGCGCAGGAGAGTGCCAGGCAGGCCAGGATCCTGCGGCGATCCAGCAACTGAAACGACAACAGATCGAGCAGCAAGGCCAGGCTCACCACCAGTTGCGACCACAGAAACAGCGACATCATCCACCCCTCGTCCGTCATTTGGATGGCGCAGCATGAAGTGGCAACCGGCAGGTGGCATTAACCCGTGTTAATGCGCCTGCGGATCCGTGACAGGGTGACCGGGCTGATGCCGATGTAGTTGGCGAGCTGTACTTGGGTCAGTCGTGCCGGCCAGTGGGGGAAGGTGTGGCAGAGCTCCCGATAACGCTCTTCGGGCGAGTGGAGCAGCAAAAACGCCTCCTTGCGCTCCTTGTAACCAAGCTGCTGACGCAGCAGGGCCATGCAGACCGGCTGCCAGATGGGCTCATCCAGCAGGGCGATCGGCACCCGCACCACTTGCAGCTCCGTCAGCACCTCCAGCTGATAGCGGGCGGGCGACCCGGTGAGCCAGCTGTCGTAAAGCAGGCAGAGCTCCCCCTCGAAGTAGAACTCCTTGCAGCGCTCCTGTCCGTCCCGAGTGTAATGGCAGGCACGGGCGATGCCCGTTTCGATATAGAAGGCAGCCTCCTGTTCGGCCCCTTGCGCCAACAGCACCTGACCGGCGCGCAGCGTCTGCCGTGGCAAACGCTGACAGAGGGCTTCGCTCAGGGCGGCGTCCAATCCCATGGCACACAAAAAGGTGGCAAGCAGGGGTGCTTGAGGAGATGGGTTCATGAGGGCTCCGGAACAAAACGGCAGCCCACATCATGCCCAATTTGCACGGCTGATGCAGCAAGGCGTGACCCTGTTGGCAAAGGGGGGAGATAGCCGGGTGCTGCCTTTGCCCCCCCTCGTCCGTTGGTTTACAATCGACGGGTTTTTTGGAACCCGGTTGACCTGTGTCGACCTGGCCCCACCACGACATCAGTCTGTTAATGCCAAGACATTAACCTGCTGAAAAGGAAGAGAATTAGCCAATGGCTCAATTTATTTACACCATGAACCGGGTCGGCAAGGTAGTGCCGCCCAAGCGTCATATTCTCAAGAACATCTCCTTGAGCTTCTTCCCGGGCGCCAAGATCGGCGTGCTGGGTCTGAACGGCGCCGGTAAATCGACCCTGCTGCGCATCATGGCAGGCATCGACACCGAGATCGAAGGGGAAGCCCGTCCGCAGCCCGGCATCAAGATCGGCTACCTGCCGCAGGAGCCGAAGCTGGATCCGGAGCAGACCGTACGCGAGGCGGTCGAAGAGGCCGTTGGCGAAGTGAAGCGCGCCATGGCCCGTCTGGACGAGGTCTATGCGGCCTACGCCGACCCGGATGCCGACTTTGACAAGCTGGCCCGCGAACAGGGCGAGCTGGAAGCCATCATCCAGGCTCAGGGTGGCCACAACATGGAAAACCAGCTGGAGCGTGCGGCCGATGCCCTGCGCCTGCCGGCCTGGGATGCCAAAATCAAGCACCTCTCCGGTGGTGAGCGCCGCCGTGTGGCACTGTGCCGTCTGCTGCTGGAAAAGCCGGACATGCTGCTGCTGGACGAACCGACCAACCACCTGGATGCGGAATCCGTGGCCTGGCTCGAGCGCTTCCTGCACGACTACGAAGGCACTGTCGTAGCCATCACCCACGACCGTTACTTCCTCGACAACGTGGCAGGCTGGATCCTGGAGCTGGACCGCGGCGAAGGTATCCCGTGGGAGGGCAACTACTCCTCCTGGCTGGAGCAGAAGGACGCCCGTCTGGCGCAGGAAGCAAGTTCCGAAGCGGCCCGTCGCAAGTCCATCGAGAAAGAGCTGGAGTGGGTTCGTCAAAACCCGAAAGGGCGTCAGGCCAAATCAAAGGCCCGTATGGCTCGCTTCGAAGAGCTCAACACCAACGACTACCAGAAGCGCAACGAGACCAACGAGCTGTTCATTCCGCCCGGACCGCGCCTCGGCGACAAGGTGGTGGAAGTGGCCAACCTGCGCAAATCCTATGGTGATCGGGTGCTGATCGACGATCTGTCGTTTGCCATTCCGAAGGGTGCCATCGTCGGCATCATCGGTCCGAACGGTGCTGGTAAGTCGACCCTGTTCCGCATGATGTCGGGTCAGGAGCAGCCGGATTCCGGTGCCATCACGTTAGGTGAAACCGTGGTGCTGGCCTCTGTCGATCAGTTCCGCGACAGCATGGATGACAAGAAGACGGTATTCGAGGAAGTCGCTGACGGTCAGGATATCCTGCGCATCGGCAACTACGAGTTCCCGAGCCGCGCCTATATCGGCCGCTTCAACTTCAAGGGTTCCGACCAGCAGAAGCGGGTTGGCGAACTCTCCGGTGGTGAGCGCGGTCGTCTGCACCTGGCCAAGCTGCTGCAGACCGGTGGCAACGTGCTGCTGCTGGATGAACCGACCAACGATCTGGATATCGAAACCCTGCGCGCCCTCGAGAACGCTCTGCTGGAGTTCCCGGGTTGTGCCATGGTCATCTCCCACGACCGCTGGTTCCTCGACCGTATCGCCACTCACATCCTCGACTATCAGGATGAGGGCAAGATCGAGTTCTTCGAAGGTAACTTTACCGAATACGAAGAGTGGAAGAAGAAGACCTATGGCGCCGAGGCCATCCAGCCGCACCGCGCCAAGTACAAGCGCATCGCCAAGTAAGCGGTCGGTCGGCGCAAGCCGTACCATCGCAGCTGCGACCAGCGTCACAAGGGGAGCTCCGGCTCCCCTTTCTGTTGCCTTTTGGCTTACAATCCAAGACGGATAACATTGCATGGATGTACTGAAATGACCAAAAAACTGACCATCCAGATCCGGGTTGAACCCGGCTGTCTCGGGCCGGATGGCAAGGAACACATCGAAACCTTCTGCGTTGCCGCCGCCAAGATCTTCGAAGCGGTCGAGCCGGAGCTGGTGAGCTGGGTGCTGATCCCTCGCTATGACAAGAAGCTGCCGGAGCAGGAGTTCTTTCTCAACGATCTCAAGCTGAGCGAGGAGCAGGCCAGCCTCTTTCTGCGCCGCTTCGGCCGCGAGCTGGGGGAAGTGCAGGATCAGCTCGATTCGGTGCTGGCCCAGCTGGTGGAACGCTACTTCAAAACTCTCTGATCTCTGCCCTCTCCGCGCCCAAAAGGTTCTCCTACGAGGACCTTTTTTGTCGGCGAAAAAGCAAACGTTTGATCTTTTGCTCCATTCATTGATCCGCTTCGCAGATCCGGGGTTTGTAAACGGCGTCGCCTGTGTAAAAATGTGCGCGCTGTCACGGTATCAGGACGAGTCTGGTTACTTCTCCACCAGAAACAGGGCCATCACTCCCGCATGAATGGGAGCCCGCTCGCCTGCTGCTTATTTCACGTCACCTATTGGAATCCAACATGAATCAACCACAACAGGCCCCCACACAGGCTGCCGGGCAAGGATTGCTTGAGCGTCTGTTTGCCCTGAAGGGCCATGGCACCAACGCCCGCACCGAACTGATTGCCGGCATCACTACCTTCCTGACCATGGTCTATATCGTGTTCGTCAACCCGCAGATCCTCTCTGCGGCAGGCATGGACACTCAGGCAGTCTTTGTCACCACCTGCCTCATCGCCGGTATCGGCAGCATCCTGATGGGTCTGCTCGCCAACCTGCCCATCGCGCTGGCTCCCGCCATGGGCCTCAACGCCTTCTTCGCCTTCGTGGTCGTGGCCGGTATGGGCTACTCCTGGCAAGTGGGTATGGGCACCATCTTCTGGGGCGCCATGGGTCTGTTGATCCTCACCCTGCTGCGGGTGCGCTACTGGCTGATCGGCAACATTCCGCTCACCCTGCGGGTCGGCATCACCGCCGGGATCGGTCTGCTGATCGCCCTGCTCGGTCTGCACAATGCCGGGATCGTCGTGGCCAGCCCCGCGACTATGGTGACCGTGGGCAACCTCACCTCCCTGCCCTGCCTGCTGGGTCTGCTCGGTTTCTTCCTGATCTGCATCTTCTCCGCCCGCGGCGTTCATTCCGCCGTGCTGATCGCCATCGTGGTCACCACGGCGCTGGGCTGGCTGTTTGGTGATGTCACCTTCAAGGGTTTCGTCTCCATGCCCCCCAGCATAGAGCCGGTGTTCGGCCAGCTGGATCTGATGGGCTCGCTCGACATCAGCCTCGCCGGAATCATCTTCTCCTTTATGCTGGTCAACCTGTTCGACTCCTCCGGCACCCTGATCGGCGTCACCAACCGCGCCAAGCTGGCCGATGACAAGGGGCACTTCCCGCGCATGAAGCAGGCACTGCTGGTCGATAGCGTGAGCTCGGTCGGCGGCGCCTTTATGGGCACCTCCTCGGTCACCGCCTTCATCGAGAGCAGCTCCGGCGTTGCCGTCGGCGGCCGTACCGGTCTGACTGCCATCGTGGTCGGCATCCTGTTCCTGCTGGCAATCTTCTTCTCTCCGGTCGCCGCCATGGTGCCGGCCTATGCCGCCGCTGGCGCCCTTATCTATGTGGGTGTGCTGATGTGCTCCGAGCTGACCCGGGTGAAGTGGGAAGATCTGACCGAAGCGGTTCCGGCCTTCATGACTGCGGTGATGATGCCGTTCAGCTTCTCCATCACCGAGGGGATCGCCGTGGGCTTCATCTCCTACTGCGTGATGAAGGCGGGCACCGGCCGCTGGCGCGAAATCAACCCCTGCGTGCTGGTGGTAGCCCTGCTGTTCGTCCTCAAGTTCTTCTGGGTAGACGGTCACTAAGTCAGGCTTTCGCCAACAAAAATGCCAGTCAGCTGACTGGCATTTTTTTATCCCAAACTATTCTCGGCCTGTGCTCTGGCCATAAAAAAATCCGAAACCAGTGGTTTCGGATTTTTTCTATTCAGCATGTGGCAGAGCAGGGTTATCCCCTCGCCTGCCACATCGGCAGCAGTTACTCGGCAGCCATGCGGGCTTCGATGTAAGCCAGCGCGCGGTCGATACGGGCCAGTACGCGCTCTTTGCCGACCAGCGCCATCACGGCGTCGATGGCTGGGGACTGACCCAGACCGGTGACGGCTACACGCAGCGGCATACCAACCTTGCCCATGCCCTGACCCAGCTCGGCAGCGGTCGCTTCAATCAGCTCGTGCAGCGCTTCGGTAGTCCAGCTATCCAGTGCAGCCAGCTTGGTTTTGGCCAGAGCCAGCGGCTCGGCAGCAACGCCGCGCAGGTGCTTCTTGGCAGCCGCTTCGTCGATCGCTTCATACTCTTCGAACAGGTAGCGGCTCTGGGCGGCCATCTCGACCAGGGTGTTGCAGCGCTCGGCCAGCAGGGTGACCACGTCGGCCAGCGCCGGGCCATTGCTGGTGTCGATCTTCTGGTTTTCCATGTGCCATGCCAGATGCTTGGCAACATAAGCCGGATCCAGGCTGCGCATGTAGTGGTTGTTCAGCCACAGCAGCTTGTCGGTATTGAAGGCAGAGGCAGACTTGGAGATGGCATCCAGGCTGAACAGCTTGATCATCTCTTCCAGGCTGAAGATCTCCTGATCGCCGTGGGACCAGCCCAGACGCACCAGATAGTTCAGCAGCGCTTCCGGCAGGTAGCCGTCATCGCGGTACTGCATCACGGAGACTGCACCGTGGCGCTTGGAGAGCTTGGCACCGTCGTCACCCAGGATCATGGAGACGTGGGCAAATTCCGGTACCGGCGCGTTCAGCGCCTTGTAGATGTTGATCTGGCGCGGGGTGTTGTTGATGTGGTCTTCGCCACGCACCACGTGGGTGATCTCCATATCCCAGTCATCGACCACCACGCAGAAGTTGTAGGTCGGCGCGCCGTCGGTACGGCGGATGATCAGATCGTCCAGCTCGGTGTTGGCGAACTCGATGCGGCCACGGACGTGGTCATCGAACACCACGGAACCTTCGGTCGGGTTGCGGAAGCGGATCACGTGCGGCGCATCGGCCGGGTGATCGTGGTCGTGGTCGCGGCACTTGCCGTCATAACGGGGCTTCTCGCCGTTGGCCATCTGGCCTTCACGCAGCGCTTCCAGACGCTCTTTGGAGCAGTAGCACTTGTAGGCGCGGCCGTCAGCCAGCATCTCGTCGATCAGCGCGTTGTAGCGATCGAAGCGCTTGGTCTGGTAGTAGGGGCCCTCATCCCAGTTCAGCTCCAGCCATTCCATGCCCTCAATGATGGCGTCGATGGCCTCCTGAGTGGAACGTTCCAGATCGGTATCCTCGATACGCAGCACAAACTCACCGCCCTGGTTCTTTGCAAACAACCAGGAATAGAGT
Organism: Aeromonas sp. L_1B5_3; assembly: GCF_963866575.1. Taxonomy (NCBI): domain Bacteria; kingdom Pseudomonadati; phylum Pseudomonadota; class Gammaproteobacteria; order Aeromonadales; family Aeromonadaceae; genus Aeromonas; species Aeromonas sp. L_1B5_3. Next base: position 16,578 of record NZ_CAWMDN010000068.1, on the reverse strand, counting down.
GCGGTACGGGCACCGCCGACATGCAAAAAGCCGGTCGGGCTGGGAGCAAAACGGGTTTTGACTTTCATCTTTAAGCCTTGTGTAGAGGGCCTTGGGCCAATTCGTTAAAAAAACCGTCGCATTTTAGCACCGACAATCACGGATGGGAAAACCATGAAGCCGCAAAGGGCAAAGTAGCGGGTTTAATTTGCGCAACGCCGCCCTGCCCCCCTGATCTTTGAAGGGGATCGCAGAACAAAATCCCCATTTCCGATTTGCTATGCATAGCGCTGGAGAGCTGCCTCCTCCTGCCGATATCCAGACAACTCTCAACGCCCCACGCAACAAGAACAAGGAAGAGACGATGCAGTTCCGTTCAATCCAGACTCGAATACTGGTCATGGCCGGGATCGCCATGACGACAGCCCTGGTCATCCTGATCCTGCTCAACCAGTACTCCGGTCAACAGACCCAGAAGCTGACCATCAGCTCCAGCCGCGCCGCCTTGCAGCAGGAGGCATGGCAGAAGGTCAGCGCCAACGCCCGCGCCGAAGCGGCCACCATCACCCAGCTGTTGCAAAAAGGGCTCTCCTACACCCAGCAGATGGCCAGCGTCTTCGCCCAGCAACAGCAGGGCAAGCTTCCGCTCGATCGTCAGCAGGCCACCGACCTGCTCAAGGCCCAGCTCGCCCTTGAGCCCCAGCTCTACGGCGCCTTCGCCGGTTTCGAGCCCAACGGCTTCGACAGTCAGGATGCCAGCTTTGCCGGTCAGACCGCACTCGGCAGCGACAGCAAGGGGCGCTTTGTCCCCTACTTCTATCGCGACAAGGACAAGGTCGGCACCGACCTGCTGCTCTCCATCGAGAAGAGCGAGACCGACAGCTTCGGCAACCCGGCCAACGACTACTACGCCTGCCCGAAACGGGAGGGGCGCTCCTGCCTCATCGATCCCTTCAAGGTGGATATCAACGGCCAGCAGGTGCTGGTGAGCACCATCACCACCCCCATCATGGTGGATGGCCAGTTCAGGGGGATTGCCGCTCTCGATCTGGCGGTGGACTCCATTAGCCGTCAGGCCCAGTCCCTCAACAGCAACATCTATGACGGCAAGGGGGAAACCCTGATCGTCAGCGCCGCCGGCGTTATCACCGGCACCAGCGGCGATGCCAGCCTGCTTGGCAGCAGCGCCGAGAAGGTGCTGGGCAGCCAGTGGCAGCAGTATCTGAAGCCGGAACTGCAGCGTCAGGAGCTGAACAACTCGTTTCGCATCTCGGTGCCCATCATGGTGCCGGGCATGAGCCGCAACTGGGCCATCATCGTCACCCTGCCCTATCAGGTGGTGCTGGCGGGAGCCGATCAGCTGGAGAGCCAGCTGGGCGAGATGAACCGCACCGCCGTGACCCAGCAGCTGGTCGGCGCCTTTATCGTGCTGGTGCTGGCGCTGGTCACCATGCTGATGATCGCCCGCAGCATCACAGGCCCCATCCGCCAGATGGTCAGCCTGGTGGATGACATTGCCGATGGCGAGGGGGATCTCACCAAGCGCCTCAACACCCGCTCGGTGGACGAGCTGGGGGATCTGGCCAAGGGGATCAACCGCTTCATCGACAAGCTGCAGGGGCTGCTCGGGGATGTGCTGAAAACGGCCAGCGAAGTGAATCGCCATGCCGGCGATACCGACCGCATCGCCGGCCAGACCGACACCAACCTGCAGCATCATCAGGCCGAGATGGAGCAGATGCTGACCGCAGTGCAGGAGATGTCCTACGTCAGTCAGGAGGTCGCCACCCACGCCAACAATACCGCCGACTCGGCCAAACAGGCGCAAAGCGCCGCCGATCAGGGCAAGGAGCGCTTCCAGCAAGTGATCCAGTCGATGCACAAGGTCGCGGCAGAAGCCGGTAAAGGGGCGGAAGTGGTCGAAGGGCTGGCCCACGACAGCGAGCAGATCACCAGCATCCTCACCGTCATTCAGGGGATTGCCGATCAGACCAACCTGCTTGCCCTCAACGCCGCCATCGAGGCAGCCCGGGCCGGTGAGCAGGGACGCGGTTTCGCGGTGGTCGCCGACGAGGTGCGCAAACTGGCGGGCAACACCCAGCAGGCGGTGCAGAACACCCAGGAGCTGATTGAGAAGATCCGCCACAGCTCGACCAACGCGGTCAATGCCATCAACCAGAGCCAGCAGCTGACCCATCAGGCGGTGGGCGAAGCGGATCTGGCGGAAGAGGCGCTTGGCAGCATCTACAAGGCCATCTCCACCATCAACGACATGACCTACCAGATAGCCTCCGCCGCCGAAGAGCAGAGCTCGGTCTCCGAGACCGTCTCCGGCAACCTGTCAAAAACCAACGCACTGGCCAACGACATCGCTCAGGATGCGACCGAAACGGCCAAAGCCAGCCAGGCACTGCGCCAGGCAGCCGACAAATTGCAGCAATTATTGGGACAATTTCGTCTCAGCTGATAATTTTCCGCTTCAGGACTCTCCCCCTCGGGGGCGAGTCCGTTTACCATAGGCGGCGAAATTTGCCTGATGGCAGGCAATGCAGTGAGAGGTAAATGCCGTGCCCACCCCGGACCGTCGCCCACGTGGCCATAACAGACGAGCCCAGCAGCGTCGCAAAGACGAATCACAAGTATCCCTGCTCCATCGTATCAATGCAGCAACAGAGTCCTTGCGCCAACGATTTGGCAAAAAAGAGCAGCAGCCCGCCCCGCGCAGCCAGAGTGCCAGCACCGGCAAATTCAAGCTGAGCAGCCCGCTGCCGCGCAAGAACACCATAGGTCTGCTGATCCTGATCCCGCTCTGGCTGCTGGTGCTGGCCTGGGAGCCCGCCCCGAGCGTGCCCAAAGCGCCGCCGTCCGGTTCGCTGGAAGTGCCGCTGGCGGTACCGGCGCAAGCCATGACCGTTGGCAATGGCACCACGGGCAGTGCGCCTGCCGCCGCCAAACCGGTCGAAGAGAAGGTCAATGGCACCTGGCTGCAACACGATGTGCAGGCCGGTGAGACCCTCTTCTCCATCTTCCGCAAGTTCGAGCTGCCGGGCGCCGAGCTCAGTCGCCTGATCGCCATCGAGGGGCCGGATCGGCCGCTGACCCGCCTGCAATCGGGCCGCTCCGTCTTCATTCTGGTGGATGACAGTCGCCGCATTCAGCGGGTCGAAATCCGCTCCTACGGTCAGGCCATCTATCGCTATGACCGGCAGGGTGAAGGGTTCGTCCTCAAGGAGTAAAACAAAACGGGAGGCTGCAGCCTCCCGTTTTACATCCCGATCCCTGCCAAATAAGCTACTGACTTCACAATATTTTTAGCTTGTTCAAAAAACGACAGGGGTCAAATTGACAAGGATCGGCGCTAACGTACAATCGATTGTGCTTTAGACAGGGATTGTTCTGCGTGCTACTGGGACAAAGAGACGTGGTCAGTCATGAGCCAACCCCTGCTGCAAGGCAAATGCAGCCCCACAGGGCTTAGTTTCATTTTGTTATTGATAGGATTTTGCACATGTCTGACATTCGCACCGGCCAGGTAAAATGGTTCAACGAAACCAAGGGTTTTGGCTTCATCGAGCAATCCCAGGGTCCGGACGTATTCGTTCACTTCTCCTCCATCCAGAGCGCAGGTTTCAAAACCCTGGCTGAAGGTCAGAAAGTCCAGTTCACTGTGACCCAGGGCAAGAAAGGCCCGCAGGCTGAGAACGTCACCGTTATCTAAGGCCACGCCAGTGAACATGTAGGAGGTGCCATCGGCCCTCCTATTTTTTTGCCCGCTTTTTTGCCCGCAATGTCCCCTCCCCGATCGGCAGAGCTCTTGCCGGGCTTGCCATCCCCGCCTGCAAGCCGTTTATGGCCACCACCGGCCGCTATAAATCAAATTTATGGGTTTGGGTTAAATACCCCGGTTTTAACTTATACCTAGCCCATGCCTGTCATTCAGGCCCTGCCAAGCCTGCGATCCGCCGGCAGAGACCCTTGCCCGATCTCAGGAACCTTGTTAGCGAGTGATAGCACAGTGATCCCAAGACCGAAGAGGTACGGGGAAGAAGTGAGAAACCGGGCAAACGCCGGATACGACAAATCATCGCAGCGCGATGTGATGGGCAATTCAAAGGGATTATGAGGACTTCGAAGAGAGATTGGAGCGGGAAACGAGACTCGAACTCGCGACCCCGACCTTGGCAAGGTCGTGCTCTACCAACTGAGCTATTCCCGCAACAGAATGTCATTTACAAGTGATTGGAGCGGGAAACGAGACTCGAACTCGCGACCCCGACCTTGGCAAGGTCGTGCTCTACCAACTGAGCTATTCCCGCATCGGAATATCACTTACAAATTTTTTGGAGCGGGAAACGAGACTCGAACTCGCGACCCCGACCTTGGCAAGGTCGTGCTCTACCAACTGAGCTATTCCCGCAACAATTTGGTTGTCTTGAGGCTGGCTGATGATTGGAGCGGGAAACGAGACTCGAACTCGCGACCCCGACCTTGGCAAGGTCGTGCTCTACCAACTGAGCTATTCCCGCATCGGGCTGGTTTGCACCAGTGTCATCATCAGATTTTTGGAGCGGGAAACGAGACTCGAACTCGCGACCCCGACCTTGGCAAGGTCGTGCTCTACCAACTGAGCTATTCCCGCAACTACCTTAAAACAGGCCGTACAGCATTTGGTTGCTTGCGCTACTGTACGGGAGCCGAATTATAAGAGCAGTCATTCCAATTGCAAGGGCTTTTTTGTCTGGTTGCGCGCGTTCGCTCAAAAGCTGGCCGAACTGTCGATTTTAGCAGCCAGCGCATGACAAACCCTTGCCGGGGAATCAGATCTTGAAGACGTGGCTGCGATAGAACTGCAGCTCGGCGATGGATTCGCGGATGTCGTCCAGCGCCTGATGGGTGCCGCTCTTCTTGAACTGATCCAGCAATTCCGGCTGCCAGCGGCGTACCAGCTCCTTGATGGTGCTGACGTCGACGTTGCGATAGTGGAAGAAAGCTTCCAGATCGCTCATGTGCTTGACCATGAAGCGGCGATCCTGACCGATGCTGTTGCCGCACAGCGGGCTGGTGCGCTCCGGCACCCACTGGCGAATGAACTCGAGGGTCTCGGCAACGGCTTTCGCCTCGTCATGCTGGCTCGCCTTGACCCGGGCCACCAGACCGCTCTTGGTATGGGTGTTGACGTTCCACTCGTCCATCTTGGCGAGCTCTTCATCACTCTGATGAATGGCAATAACCGGCCCTTCAGCCAGCACGTTCAGGTCCTTGTCGGTGACGATGGTGGCAATCTCCAGTACCACGTTCTCTTCGGGGTCGAGACCCGTCATCTCCATGTCGATCCATACCAGGTTCTGCGCGCTGACTGTCATGATTACTCTCTCTGTTGGGAGGAATGGCGGAATTTTGCCAATTTGCATGTATCATACTGGCTTTGGATCTGTTCATAAACTGGCGAATCGAGTGGCAAAGAAAGCAAAACTCAATCTGGGTCAACAAAGACGCGTCCAGGCCAACCGCGAGCGTCGGCTGCAAAAAGAGCACACCACAGAGGTGGATGACACCCTGTTTGGCCCGGCCATCGAAGGGGTGGTGATCAGCCGTTTCGGTCAGCACGCGGACGTGGAAGCGAGCGATGGCACCATCCACCGCAGCAACCTGCGCCGCAGCAGCATCAGCAGTCTGGTGTGCGGCGACAAGGTGGTGTGGCGTCCCGGCCTCAATGCCGCCATCGCCGGCGTCATCGAGGCGGTGCATCCGCGCCACTCGGTTCTGACCCGGCCGGACTTCTACGACGGGGTCAAACCCATCGCCGCCAACATCGACCAGATCATCATCGTCTCGGCGGTGATGCCCGAGTTCTCCACCAACATCGTCGACCGCTATCTGGTGGCCGCCGAGGATGTGGAGATCCAGCCACTCATCGTGCTGAACAAGGTCGATATGCTGGATGATGTGGCCCGCGCGCGCATCGAGAGCCAGCTCGAAACCTACCGCAAACTCAATTACGAGGTGCTGCTGGTGAGCTGCGAGAGCGGTGAAGGGCTCGATGAGCTGAAAGCCAAGCTCACCGACAAGATCAGCATCTTCGTCGGCCAGTCCGGGGTGGGCAAATCCTCGCTCACCAATGCCCTGATGCCGGGGCTGGATGTGCTCACCGGCGAGATCTCCGAAAACTCGGGGCTCGGCCAGCACACCACCACCACGGCGCGGCTCTACCACTTCCCGAGCGGTGGCGATCTCATCGACTCCCCCGGGATCCGCGAGTTCGCCCTCTGGCATCTGGAAGCCGACCGCATCACCTGGTGCTTCGTCGAGTTTCGCGACTATCTGGGTGGCTGCAAGTTCCGCGACTGTACCCACAAGGACGATCCCGGCTGTGCCCTACGGGCAGCAGTCGACAGTGGTGCCATCAGCGCCGATCGCTTCCACAACTATCACCGCATCCTGGAAACCATGCAGGAAGCCCGTCACGGTCGCCAACAGGCGCGCCTGTGACCCTGTTTAACCTACGTTGATGATGAACATGAGCATTACTGACAACCTGAAAATTGCCGGTCAATACTGTCTGCCCAAGCACGCCCTCTCCCGTCTGATCGGCAAGTTTGCCGCCGCCGAAGCGGGCAACATCACCACCTGGGTGATCGAGGCCTTTATCAAGCAGTACCAGGTCGACATGAGCGAGGCGCTGCACGAGAGCCCGGCCCACTACAAGAGCTTCAACGAGTTCTTCACCCGCGAGCTCAAGCCCGGTATCCGCCCCGTGGTAGAAGATGCCATGACTCTGGCCCTGCCGGTGGATGGCACCGTCAGCCAGCTTGGCCCCATCCAGCAGGGTCGCATCATCCAGGCCAAGGGCCACGACTACAGCGCTCGCGAGCTGCTGGGCGGCTATGAGGATCTGGTGGCGCCATTCAAGGATGGCGACTTCGCCACCATCTATCTGGCGCCCAAGGATTACCACCGCATCCACATGCCGCTGGATGGCGTGCTGGAGAGCATGGTGTTCGTGCCGGGGGATCTCTTCTCCGTCAACCCGCTCACCGCCGAGAACGTGCCGAACCTGTTTGCCCGTAACGAGCGGGTGGTGGCCACCTTCCGCACCCCGCACGGCCCCATGGCGCTGGTGCTGGTCGGTGCGACTATCGTGGCCAGCATCGAGACCATCTGGGCCGGCAACATTGCACCGACCAAAGAGAAAAAGGTGGTGCGCTGGGACTACACTGGCGACGAGGCCATTACCCTGCAAAAAGGTGCCGAGATGGGGCTGTTCAAACTGGGCAGTACTGTCGTCTGCCTGTTTGGCCCGGGCATGCTGGCCGGTTTCGAACCTCATCTTGCCAACGGGGTTACCACCCGCATGGGTCAGCCCTTTGCCAAGCTGGCGGAGCAGGCATGAGCGAGCAACCGAACGCCTCGCAGAAGAACAACCCGCTGCACGGGCTGACGCTGGAAGCCATCGTCACCGCGCTGGTCGAACACTACGGCTGGGAAGAGCTGGGACAGCAGATCAATATCCGCTGCTTCACCCATGAGCCCAGCGTCAAATCCAGCCTGAAGTTCTTGCGCAAGACCCCATGGGCCCGGGAGAAGGTAGAGAGCCTCTACCTCTACGTTCAGCGCAAGCAAGCCAAATCAAAGGAATAACGCCATGGCGTTCAAGATTACCTACACCTACAAGAAGCAGGCCAAAACGATCGGCTATGCCAACGACAAGTTCAACAGCATCTATGATGCGGTTGCCGCTGCCGAAGGGATCGATCTCGCCAGCTTCCACGCTATGGAGGCTCAGTTGGCTCAGGTGTGCCGGCGCGACAAGAAGAGCGTGAAGGATTACCGGGAGAACTACTTCAAAGAGCTGGGGTTCTCCAACATCGTCATCGAACGGGACAACCTCGAAGAGGATCAGGAGTAACCATGCGAACCTTGACTCTGATGGCCGCCTCCCTGCTGCTGGCGGCATGTAGTACACCGGAACAACATCTGGTTGGCAGCGATCGCGACAGCCACGGCTGCATCGGCAGCGCGGGCTATCAGTGGTCAGCGCTGACCGGCAAATGCGTGCGTCTGTTCGAGCAGGGCATCCGGCTCAATCCGACCGATGCCAGCCAGACCAGCAGCGCATTTGTGCTGTTCAACACCGATCAGAGCAAGGCCGAGCTGACCCTGCCCACTGGCGAGCAGCACCAGCTTGCCCGTCAGGGCATGGAAGGCAACTGGTCGTGGCAGGGTAGCGGCTACACCCTCTTCTCCTGGAAGGGCTATGTGCTCAAATCCGGTGACAAGGTTCTCTATCAGGGAGAATAACCCGAGCGCCTGATATCTTCCCGATATCCGCCAAATAAAATGCCGACCCAGGGGTCGGCATTTTTATATCTGAAACAACCGGTTATCAGGCGCGGCTGAGGTAATCCGCCTGCCCCACCCACTTGTAGCTGGTAAGCTCGGTCAGCCCCATGGGGCCACGGGCGTGCAACATCTGGGTCGATACCGCCACTTCAGCCCCCAGCCCAAACTGGCCGCCATCGGTGAAGCGGGTCGAGGCGTTGACGTAGACTGCCGCCGAACCGGCCCCGTTGACGAAACGCTCGGCGTTGGCCAGATCGTTGGTCAGGATGGCATCGGAGTGGCCGGCGTTATGCTCGCGCATATGGGCCAGCGCCTCGTTCACATCCGCCACCAACTTGACCCCCAGGGTCAGTCCCAGCCACTCGGTATCGAAATCCTCCGGCCCCGCCTCGCACAGGTTGTCGGCCCCCGCCAGCAGCGCCATGGCGTTGGCCGCGCCGACCAGTGTCACCTTGCGCTCGTTCATCAGCGTCACCAGCTGCGGCAGGAAGGTGGCGGCCACCTTTTCGTGTACCAGCAGGGTATCGAGGGCGTTGCAGGCGGAGGGGCGCTGCACCTTGGCGTTGTCGATAACCGCCAAAGAGCGCACCAGATCGGCACTCTCGTCGACGAAGATGTGGCTGATGCCGAAACCGCCGATGATGACCGGAATGGAGCTGTTCTCCTTGCACATCTTGTGCAGGCCGGCACCGCCGCGGGGGATGATCATGTCCACATAGCGGTCGAGGCGCAGCAGCTCGGCCACCAGCGCCCGATCCGGGTTGTCGATGTACTGTACTGCCGCCTCGGGCAGACCGGAGGCCGCCAAGGCATGCTGGATCACCCGCACCAACTCCAGATTGGAGTGGAAGGTCTCGCGCCCGCCGCGCAGTATGCTGGCGTTGCCGGTCTTGAGGCAGAGGCTGGCGATGTCGATGGTGACGTTGGGGCGCGCCTCGTAGATGACGCCGATAACCCCGATGGGCACCCGACGACGGGAGAGGCGCAGGCCATTCTCCAGTACCCGGCTATCCATTTCGGCGCCGACCGGATCATCCAGAGTAATGACCTTGCGCACATCCGCCACGATACCGGCCAGCCGGGCCGGATTGAGCAGCAAGCGATCCAGCATCGCCTCTGACAGGCCCGCCTCACGGCCGGCGGCGATATCTTTCGCGTTGGCGACGAGGATCTGCTCACTGCGCGCCTCCAGCTCGTCGGCGATGGCGGCCAGCGCCCGGTTCTTCTGCGCCGTGCTGACAGTAGCCAGCTGATAGGCGGCTTCACGGGCCGCCTGCCCCATTTTCTCCAGACTCATCTCATTTCCCTTTGTTCATGCCGTGCCGCCCTGATTAGAGCAGCACCATGTCGTCTCGATGGATAGCCACAGAGCCGTAGCCATAGCCCAATACCTGCTCAATCTGGTCCGAGTGGACGCCGCGCAGCTTATCCAGCTCCAGATGGTCGTAACGGCAGATGCCGCGGGCCAGCTCGGCGCCCTTGGGATCAAGAATGCGCACCACATCGCCCCGAATAAAGTCGCCCTTGACCGCGACGATCCCCTTGGGCAGCAGGCTGGAGCCTTTCTCCTTCATGGCGGCGACAGCCCCCTGATCCACATGGACTTCGCCGTGAGGGGGCGGGCCTGCGAGGATCCAGCTCTTGCGCCCTTCCAGCGGGGAGGCCAGCGCCGGAAACAGGGTACCGATACGCTCGCCCTTGGCGAGACGGCCGATCACCTCCGGCATCTGGCCGGTCGCGATCACCACATTGACGCCGGCCCGGCGTGCCACATCGGCCGCCTGCAGCTTGGTGGCCATGCCGCCGGTACCGAGGCCACTGACACTGTCACCCGCCAGCGAGCGCAGGGTATCGTCGATGGTCTGCACCTCTTCGATCAGCTGGGCATCGGGATTGGTACGCGGATCGGCGGTAAACAGTCCCTTCTGGTCGGTGAGCAGGATCAGCAGATCGGCATCGGCCAGGATGGCGGCGCGGGCGGAGAGGTTGTCGTTGTCGCCGACCTTGATCTCGGCGGTCGCCACCGCGTCGTTTTCGTTGATGACCGGAATGATGCGGTGATCAAGCAGGGTGCGCATGGTGTCGCGGGCATTGAGATAACGCTCCCGATCTTCCAGATCGGCGCGAGTCAGCAGCATCTGGCCGATATGCAAGCCATAGAGGTTGAACAGATCCTGCCACACCCGAATGAGTTGGGTCTGACCGACTGCCGCCAGCATCTGCTTGTTGGGCAAGGTTGGCGCCAGTGGCGGGTGGCCCAGATGCTCACGCCCGGCGGCGATAGCCCCCGAGGTGACCACCACGACCCGATGGCCGTGACGGTGCAAGGCCGCACACTGTCTGACCAGCTCGACCATATGGGCACGATTGAGCTGGGAAGACCCCCCTGTGAGCACGCTGGTGCCCAACTTGACGACTATGGTTCTGTTTTCCATGGGAGCATAAAGGCTAAAAAAGTAAGGAATATCTTTATACCCACGGCCATGAAGCCCTGCAAGGCAATTCATGGTACGGTGGAAGAGGAGAAAAAACAGGAGGAGAGAGAACTGAAGCCCTGCGAGTGACAGATGCAACTCGCAGGGCTTCAGGGGATCAGGCTGCCGTTACGGTCAACTCGTTGGTGACCTGCTCGGCAGGAGACAGGTGACACTCAAGTGCGGCCAACTTGTCGCTGATGAGCTTGTAAAAGCGGTTGAGGGTGCGTTCCACCTCCACCTGATGCTTCTTGGGGATCGGCTTGTCGAGCCATTCGCCATCGGCATTGTAAAAACCGAACTGATAGTGATAGCGGAACTGGTGATCATCCTGCTCCAGCACCAGCCACCAGCCCCAGAACTCCCGCTTGTCCGGCGCCGGTTTGGCGCTGACGCAGACAGACAAACGGTCGAAGCGGTAACGCCCCTCTTCACAGAGATCTTCGCGCAGATAGGGGCCAATGGCAGCAAACTGCCGCAGCAGCCGCTTGTAGGTCACTCTTTCAGACATGTTAACCTCCCTGTTAAACAAGCCACGCCATCTGGTGATGGCGCCAGATTTTTAGCGCAATATCAGGCACACAGGTGCCGTTTCAACCACTCGACAATCTCATCCAGCGCCTGGTCATAGACCTCCAGCAAGGGCTGTTTGTCAAACACGATGGCCTTGCCATTGCGGCTGGCCGACGCCAACGCCCGGACATCCTGCTCGGGACAGATGAAATCTCTCTTGTGTCCGATACTTAATATCGGCACCGATGTGCGAGTCCCGAGCAATCCTTGCGTTTTCAGTGAAAATACCTGGCACTTGGTGCGCATGGTATCCCACTGGGCCGCATCGGCCCCCAACCGGTTGGCCAGACTGTCCCGCATCATGCGCGGGCATCGGGCAAACAACTCCTGATTGGTAAACACCTGATTGACCCCGGCCCCGACACAGACCACTGTTTTGAGCTTGAACGGTTCGATAAAGGCCAGCCGCGCCGCCACATTGCCCGCCAGTCGAAAACCGACCATGGCGATGCGCTGGTGATCGACCCAGGCCACCTCAGAGAGGTAGTGCAGCACCGCCTGATGGAGACGACTGGTATCCTGCACCAGCGGCCAGTGCTCGGCATAGCCGATACCCGGCATATCCAGCGACAACATGCCGATACCGTTGGGTTCGAGCCGTTTGAGGTAGAAGTTGAGAAAATCGAGCTGCAGGGAGTCGATCCCCCCGCTGATGATCACCAGCGGCACCGGCTTGTCGGTGGCCGGCAGGTGGAGATAGCCCTGGATATTCTTGCCACGAAATGGCACCTGGATCTCTTTGAGCGGCACCTTGAACAGGCGGCCCGCTTCGCGATAGGCCATGTTGCCGAGCAGTTGGGCCTGATCCGCCAGTTCGTCATCTTTCAGATGGGGATAGCTGGCGATGGAGTAGTAGCGCACAGCCTTGAGCAGTTGCTTGAGAGCCCCTTCCTTATCGCCCTGCTCGCACAGTTCGCGGCCCTGCTTGAAATAGGTGCCAGCCACCTGGCTCCACTCGTAGATCCAGTTGCCGGGCACATAGCCCTTGATGGTATCGAGATAGCAGTCGTGGGTGCGCTCGCCGGTCGCCATGGCGATACGGGCCAGAGTCTGCTCCACCTCGACCGGATCTGCCCCCTGCCAGGCCCAGGATGGGCGGCGCAGCAAGCGATACCAGCTCTTGGACATGGAGCCGTCAATAAACATCTCGTCTGACTCGGCCTCGGCCAGTTCGGCCGGGCTGGAGTTGGAGATCTCGGAAGTTTCCAATACCTTCTTGACCCGGGTGAACAGTTTTTCGGTCAGATTAAGGTCGTCGTTCAAGTCCAAGATAATGTCTCTTTCAATCAGGTAATGGTTCATCTTAACCACTTTTACTGCCCGTCAGCCACCCCGCAACAGATTGATAGACAAAAAAACAGGGCTCCTTCAAGGAGCCCTGTGAAACCATTACTCTTCGTCGCAGATTGGCGTGACAAACTCCAGCGCCATATCCCACGGTTGCTCGATCCAGGTGTCCTGCGGGATGGCAACTTCGAAATCATCCAGCAGTGGCTCACCCATCGGCTTGGCAAAAATGGCGATGAACTTGGCTTTCGGGTAGAGATCACGGATGGCCTTGGCGGTTGTGCCGGTGTCCACCAGATCTTCCACTACCAGCCAACCTTCGCCGTCACCGGCAGTGGTCGCGCCCTTGACAACCACCAGCTCGCGCTGGTTGTCATGGTCATAGCTGGAGATGCAGAGGGTCTCTACGTTGCGGATGCCGAGTTCACGGGCCATCAGGGCTGCGGGTACCAGACCGCCGCGGCTGACCGCGATGATCCCTTTCCACTGGTTGGCAGGCAGTTGACGACGAGCCAGACGGCGAGCTTCACGTTGCAGGTTGTCCCACGACACATAAAACTTTTTCGGCATATTATCGATCTCGAATAGTTGTACAAAAACAATCACTTAAAATAATGGCATCCGAAAGTATCCTCTCGAATGCCAATAAATGGCGGCTCTTGTCCGGCTGAATTCAGATTGCACTTGTTCTGCCTGAGGGATGACCTCGGCAGCAAATCTGATAGCAGTGGAAGCAAGATGGACATATCCGGCGCTTGGGTCGATAAGAGTGCCAAAACCGCGGACAGGCTGTTGGGCCGATATGATAGCACCCTTTGCAGAGAAAATGCCTGGCAAACGTATGCCAAATTCAGGAAAAATTGGCCTCTTCATCTTCAAATGACCCAACCAGAGAGTCGAATGGCCAATCTTGCGCCCCTCTCGCCAGCGACAATTGGCGCTCTTCGGCAAACGACAGATAAAAAAATAGCAGGGGGAGGATTTACCTCGCGCACCTGCTGCTTTGTTGTCTGCACCCAATCGGGTGACTTGCCCCTCAGGACAAGCTCGTCTTAGCGACGGCTGACGAAGGGGTTAGGGTAGCTGAAACCCTGGGTATAGAGAGATGGGGCGAACCAATAGGTAGAGTTGCTGCCTGGCATCTTGAATCTCCTGATTGCTTAACAAGTTACGTACCTTTATGCGGGCTCAAATCCTTGAACGAACACTCGGTTCCATGGAGGCGCACTTGCTTTGCTTCGGTTCCCTGGAGGCTTTCATCGTCATCCTGACGGGTGGCGAACCACGGGAGCTAATTTACCAGCCGGCACCGTAAATTCAATCTTTTTTGTGAAGCGCGTCACATAAATTTCGTTTCTGCCAAACAGCGTCACCCGAGCCTGACAATTGCACTGCCCCGGTGGCTACCGACAGCACAACCGCCCTGCGATTTGCGCTAACCGCTCACATTTTTCTGCGATTGACTGTATTATCGTTATCCACTTTCCAGGCCCACTGACGGGGCCTCTCTCATTCCGTGCTGGTAAGGAGTCCTGACGTGGCACAACTAAGTTCCTTGTCCCCCCAACTGATTTGGCATTTCTTCGAACAGATCTGCTCCATCCCCCACCCTTCCAAGCATGAAGCCAAGCTGAGCGCCTGGATCGTCCAATGGGCACAAGGGGAAGGTCTGGCGGTCAAACAGGATAACGTCGGCAATATCATCATCAAGAAACCGGCTACCCCGGGGATGGAAAACCGCAAGGGCGTGGTGCTGCAGGCCCACATCGACATGGTGCCGCAGGCCAACGCCGACACCAAACACGACTTCGCGACCGATCCCATCGATGCCTATGTCGATGGCGAGTGGGTCACTGCCCGTGGCACCACCCTGGGTGCCGACAACGGCATCGGTATGGCCGGTTGCCTGGCCGTGCTGGCGGACAAGACCATCAAACACGGCCCGCTGGAAGTGCTGCTGACCACTGACGAAGAGACCGGCATGACCGGCGCCTTCGGTCTGGAAGCGGGCTGGCTGGAAGGCGAGATCCTGCTCAACACCGACTCCGAAGAGGATGGCGAGGTCTATATGGGCTGCGCCGGTGGTGTGGATGCCAATATCCGCTTCCCGCTTGAGCTGGTTGATGCTGCGGAAGGCGAAGCCCTCGAGCTGGCCGTCAAAGGGCTGCGTGGCGGTCACTCCGGTTGCGACATCCATCGCGGTCGTGGCAACGCCAACAAGCTGCTGGTGCGCCTGCTCAAAGCTGCCGAGCCGCTCGGTATCCGTCTGGCCGAGATCCACGGCGGCACCCTGCGCAACGCCATCCCGCGCGAAGCCCGTGCCACCCTGCTGCTACCCGCTGCCAGCGTAAACGAGTTCAAGGCGCTGGTTGACCGCTACACCGGTATCTACCAGACCGAGCTGGCCGCCACCGAGCCGAACCTGACTCTGCTGGTCAACAGCGCCGCCAAACCGGCCAAGCTGATGAACGTCTCCCTGCAGCAGCGCCTGCTGGATGCCCTGATGGCCTGCCCGAACGGCGTGATGCGCATGAGCGATGCCATGCCCGGCGTGACCGAAACCTCTACCAACCTGGGGGTCATCAAGACTCAGGATGGCGAAGTGTACGTCCAGTGCCTGATCCGCTCCCTGATCGACTCCGGCCGCGAGAGCATCGAGCAGATGACCCGCTCCCTGTTCACCCTGGCGGGTGCCAGCTGCGAATTCACCGGTGCCTATCCGGGTTGGGCGCCGAACGTGGACTCCCCCGTCATGGCGCTGGTGCGCAACAGCTACCAGACCCTGTTCGGCACCATGCCCAACGTGATGGTGATCCACGCCGGTCTCGAGTGCGGTCTGTTCAAGAGCGCCTATCCGGAGTGGGACATGGTCTCCTTCGGCCCGACCATCCGCGGTGCCCACTCCCCTGACGAGAAGGTACACATCCCGGCAGTCGAGCGTTTCTGGCAGCTGCTGGTGCACGTACTGGAAGCCATTCCGGCCAAGTAAGACGGCCCGGATAAAACAGGCAAAACAAAAGCCCCGCACTGCTGCGGGGCTTTTTATTGTCTGTTCCAGCCTGACTTTGGCGCTTAACGAATACCGCGGGCCTCGCGGATCCACTCCCAGGCTTGCTGGATCTCCTGGGTCTTCTCCTTGGCCATCTCCATCATCTCCGGCGGCAATCCCTTGGCGGCCAGCTTGTCCGGGTGATGCTTGCTCATCTCCTTGCGGTAGGCACGCTTGATATCCTGATCGCTGTCGCTCTCGCTTACCCCCAGCAGCTGGTAGGCATTCTTGAGGCGATCCGCCGAGGGAGGCGCCTGCCGATACTGCTGGCCACCCGCACCGCCCCCCTGATACTGGCCATGGGCCTGATTGAAGAAGTTCATCTGCGCTTCGGCCATCGCCAGAATGCGGGCCAGCTCGATGCGGCTGAAGCCCAGCTCGTCAGCAATGGTGTGCAGGATGGCGCGTTCACCATCCTCTACCCGACCATCGGCAAAGGCGGCCTGCAGCTGCACTTCCAGAAAGAAGCGCAGGATATCGCGCTGGCCCTGGCTGGCCCGACGAAACTCGGCCAGGGTCTCGCGCAGCGGGAAACCGGCCTCCTTGCCCTGCCGGAACGAATCCTGCGCACGGCTGCGCAGCTCGCCGGAGAGGCGCATTCGATCCATCAGATTGGAGGCGACCCGGATCTCCTGCTCGGTCACCTGACCGCTCGATTTGGCGATATGGCCCATCACCGAGAAGGTGGCATGGAAGAAGACAGCCTGTTGCTCCTGAGTCGGGGTACGGCGAAACGCCCCCTGCAGCCCCATGCCGCGATCGAAACGGTGGCCAATCCAGAGACCAATCAGGGCACCAACAATGTTGCCGAGCAGAAAACCGAAGAAGGCGCCCAGCACCTTACCCCAAATACGCATGGTTCAAGACCTCTTGATG
>NZ_CAWMDN010000067.1:0-1890 GCF_963866575.1 Aeromonas sp. L_1B5_3 | reverse complement strand
GATGACGGCCCGCGTGCCGGGCTGGCAGAAGAAGCCCCGCGCCTGGGCGCAACCGTGGATGAAAGCCTGGTCAGCCTGGGTGGTGTTGGCGGTGACGGAGTGGCCAGTGCCACCCTGAGTGCGGCCAATGTGCAGGCCCAGTTCGCGCCGGCCTTCGGGGCGGATGGGCAAGGCAGCATTGGCTACAGCCTGGCGCTGAGCGGCAGCGACGTGGCGAGCGGCCTGTATGCGGTCGACCCGCTGGCTGCCAACGGGCAGGGTGCGGCCATCGTGCTCAATCAGGTGGGCAACGTCATCACCGGCAGTGTCGGCACCGTGAGCTACTTCACTCTGACCATCAACCCGAGCACCGGGGAAGTGACCCTGGCTCTGCTGGACAACGTCTGGCATGGCGACACCACCAATGCGGATGACAGCGTGGCGCTGAGTGTGGGCAAGGGCGTGCTGACGTTGGTGCAGACAGTGACCGACGCCGATGGCGATAGCGCGAGTGCATCTGTGGACCTTGGCGCCAACGGCGTGTTCCGCTTCGAGGATGACGGTCCCAAAGCAAGCAATGTTCAGGCTACTTTGGTTCTGGACGATGAAGGCCTTGTCGGCGGGATCAATGGTGGTTCTGGTGATGTTGCAGGGGCCAATACCAGCGTCACGGGCAATCTGGTTTATCAGGCTGGGGCTGATGGCCTCAAATCGCTTGAGCTCTCCGGGCCTACTGCGTTGGGAAGTGAAAGTGTGACCTCAACGTGGGATGCCCAAAGTGGAACCTTGTCTATCAGTTCCACTCGCGGTCTCTTGATGACGGTCACCATTACCGACCCGAGCACTGGTGCCTACTCGGTGAAACTTCTGCAGCCCTTGATGCACACAGGGACTGATACCGAAGACAATCTCACCCTCAATGTGGGCTACAAGGTGACAGATGGCGATGGGGACAGTGCCAGTGGCGTACTTGCCGTCACCATTAACGATGATACACCAACAATCCAGGTGGGTGAGCTGTCCCTGACTTCCTCAGTCACCTTCCTGGGTAGCAACGCCGGTTATTCAAATAGCTATGGCTACTACGTCAAAGGTGATGATGGCACTCCGTTGTCCGGCAAAGTCATCTGGGCAAATGTGCACAGTCAGAGTGTGGGAAGCCAGACAGATATCAGTTCGCTGGATCCTGCTCATACCGGGTTCTTTGTTATCCCCAATGGAGGAGCCAATCCCGGTCTTGGTGATGGTGCCGCGGTCACTTTCCAGTTTATTAATGGCAAGTGGCAGGCATTCGTTGGCAGCACTGCGTTGAGTGGGGCCGATGGTGCCAACATCGTGTTCAGCGATGCGAGCCTCAACCCTGGCGGTTCACATTTGCAGGATACCGGTAGCGCAGGCAACCAGAACTGGGAGGATATGACCCTCAACTCGGATTACGACTACAACGATGTCAGCACCACTGTTACTTGGGGCGGTGCTGTGCAGTTGCAGGTCGATGAGTCCAACCTCAATCATGATGCAACAGCTGACTTTAGTGGTGTGTTCAACGTACAGCCGGGAGCAGATGGTCTGGGATCCCAGAGCTACAGCCTGAATGTACAAAATGCCAACTCTGGTCTGATTGATACTGCCACTGGTGAGCAAGTTCAGCTGAGCATGCATGGTTCGATCCTCGAAGGTCGCACGGCCACAACTGGCCAGCTGGTATTTAGCCTCACGGTCGACAGTAGCGGCAAGGTGACCCTTGATCAGCTGCGGGCTGTAGTTCACCCAACCTCTGATCCCGATGAAGCCACCTTTTTGGGCTCTGGCCACGTTAATTTGACTTTGACCGTCACCGATAAGGATGGAGATCACGCAAGCGGGGTTCTGGATATCGGTAAGGTCATCAGCTTCAAGGACGATGGCCCG
>NZ_CAWMDN010000066.1:0-679 GCF_963866575.1 Aeromonas sp. L_1B5_3 | reverse complement strand
GCAGGATCTCCTCTTCCACCCCACTGAATACCTTCTCGATCTGCTCATCGAGTTCGGTACGGTCGGTGATGATAAGCACACGGCTGTCGGTCACATTTTCGCGGATCCACTTGGCTAGCCAGACCATGGTCAGGCTCTTGCCGCTGCCTTGGGTGTGCCAGATGATGCCGCCATCCCGGCGGCGGATATAAGCCTTGGCGGCACGGATGCCGAAATACTGGTTATGGCGGCAGGTTTTCTTGGTGCCCGCATCAAACACGATAAAGTCGTGGATCAGCTCCAGAAAGCGCGCCTTACTGCACAACTGCGTCAGATGCTGGTCCAGCAGATTGGCACCCGGCAGATCGACATGGTCGGAATGGATTGGATCGGCTGGCTCTTTCCACTCCAGATAGTATTTCTCGTGGGTTTCGATAGTGCCGTAGCGCACCCCTTGGGTGTCGTTGCCCGCCATCACCAGCTGCATGGTGGTGAAGAAGTTACGGATAAAATCCTTCTTCTGGTTATCCAGGTTCTGGTGGATACCTTCGGAGACAGAGACGGTAGATCGCTTGAGCTCAATGACGCCAAGGGCAATGCCGTTGACATAGAGCACCAGATCCGGCCGTTTCTTATGCTCGCCTTTGACCGTCACCTCTTCGGCAATGGCAAAGTCGTTGGCCTGCGGATTGGCCCAGTC
>NZ_CAWMDN010000065.1:0-1530 GCF_963866575.1 Aeromonas sp. L_1B5_3 | reverse complement strand
GAGCATTAGGGCTTTACCTGCACGGTACACCGTACAAGTTTGCACCGGATGATCAGACCCGTGTTCCTATGCAGGTGTGGATGTCACCTGGTTTCATCAAAGAAAAAGGCATGAATATGGAATGTTTGCAGAAAAATGCCGCAGCCAATCGCTATTCTCATGACAACATATTTTCTTCTGTCCTGGGAATATGGGATGTGAAGACGGCTATCTACGAACAAGAATTAGATATCTTTAAGCAATGTCGGAATAATTGAGTTGCGAATCGTTGATATTTTAATGAAGTGGTTTTTATAGAAATAGACGTTTAACAGGTAATTGTTATGTTTTCAGCTGTCAGAATAAAAGTTGTTCCATTTGTACTGCTATTGGCTTTGGTCTTCGCATTTTTGCTGAACTGGCCCGTTCTGCTCCATTTCTATGACATATTGTCTAACATCGAGCACTTCAAAATAGGGTTTGTAGTTTCAATCCCATTCCTACTTGTTGCTGCATTAAACTTCGTCTTCATGCCATTCTCGATCCGCTTTCTGATGAAGCCGTTCTTTGCATTCCTGTTTGTTACAGGTTCTATCGCCAGTTACACCATGATGAAATATCGTGTGTTGTTTGATGGTGATATGATCCAGAATATATTTGAAACAAACCAAAGCGAAGCTTTTGCATACGTTAACGCTCCAATAATAATCTGGGTTATTTTGACCGGTTTGTTACCCGCAGCATTGATATTTTTTGTGAAAATTGAGTATGCATCTACCTGGTACAAAGGTATCGCCCAGCGATTGTTATCTATGTTTTTCTCTTTGGTAATAGTTGGGATAATTGCTGCCTTGTACTACCAAGATTACGCATCAATTGGTCGTAACAATCAGACTCTAAATCGTGAAATCGTTCCAGCTAACTTCATGTATAGCACCAGTAAGTACCTGTATAGACGCTATATGGCAGAGCCCATCCCTTTTGTTACTTTAGGTGATGATGCCACACGGGTTACGAAAAAGGACAAACCAACATTGATGTTCCTGGTTGTTGGTGAGACTGCTCGTGGTAAGAACTTTTCAATGAATGGCTATGAGAAAGATACCAACCCATTCACAAGTAAGTCTGGTGGTGTGATCTCCTTTAACGATGTCCGCTCCTGCGGGACAGCAACCGCTGTATCCGTCCCCTGCATGTTCTCCAATATGGGGAGAAAGGAGTTTGATGATAATCGCGCTCGCAATAGCGAGGGCCTGCTAGATGTGTTGCAAAAAACGGGGATCTCCATTTTTTGGAAGGAGAACGATGGAGGCTGCAAAGGCGTCTGCGACCGAGTACCTAACATCGAAATCGAACCAAAGGATCACCCTAAGTTCTGCGATAAAAACACATGCTATGACGAGGTTGTCCTTCAAGACCTCGATAGTGAAATTGCTCAAATGAAAGGGGATAAGCTGGTTGGCTTCCACCTGATAGGTAGCCATGGCCCAACCTACTACAAGCGCTACCCTGATGCTCATCGTCAGTTCACCCCTGACTGTCCACGCAGTG
>NZ_CAWMDN010000064.1:0-566 GCF_963866575.1 Aeromonas sp. L_1B5_3 | reverse complement strand
ATGACCCGTCTTATCACCGGACTCGAGGTGCATCGCTATGCCCCCGAGCTCAACAAACTGCACCTGCGAAACCGTCAGACACTACCCGCTCCCGGCATCACCACCATCAAGCAAGCCAAAGCCCGCCTGTTTGCTCGTTGGCAACCTGGGCATCAGGTGACCATCACCGTGAGCCATCCCGACTACATCAATCTTTCTCGGCTCTACCGGGGGCGGCTGACAAACCTGACCGAACTCCCTGAGCACCTGACCAGACTACGCCAGCGCCACAACGTGCCCGGCACCTGCATCGACATTCAACTGAGGTATCGCTAATCATGACCACGACAACCACCCACACCAACAACCAACACCCCGTAGCGCCAGACCACCCCACTCGGATTTTTGCACAGTGGGGTTTGCCCCATACCGTGACGCCACGCTTTGGCGCTCGTCTGATACAGAGTCGCTACCGGCTCGATTTTCTATCCGATCGGGCCAGTCTGATCGGTGAATGGAGTGAGACGCAGATAGCCAAGCTCGACCTGGCTTTCCCGGAGATCATCAAGGCTCTGGAAGCCAAGCTG
>NZ_CAWMDN010000063.1:0-674 GCF_963866575.1 Aeromonas sp. L_1B5_3 | reverse complement strand
CAGCTGTTTGTGTTTGTCGATGAGTGCCACCGCACTCAGTCCGGCAAGCTGCATGGGGCTATGAAGAGCCTGTTGCCAGAGGCGCTGTTTATCGGTTTTACCGGCACACCGCTGATGAAGCAGGACAAAAAAAAGTCCATCGAGGTCTTTGGCCCCTACATTCACACCTACAAGTTCAACGAGGCGGTGAGTGATGGCGTGGTGCTGGATCTGCGCTACGAGGCGCGGGATATCGATCAGCGGGTCAAATCCCAGAAAAAAGTGGATGAGTGGTTCGATACCAAGACCAAGGATCTCTCGCGGCTGGGCAAGCAGCAGCTTAAACAGAAGTGGGCCTCAATGCAGAAGCTGCTCTCCAGTCGTTCGCGGCTGGAGCAGATAGTGGCCGATATTCTGCTCGACTTCGAGCGCAAGCCCCGGCTGGCCGATGGTCGTGGCAATGCCATGCTGGTCTGCGCCAGCGTCTATCAAGCCTGCAAAAGTTACGAGATGTTCAGCCAGGCCGGTTTTGCTGGCAAGTGCGCCATCGTCACCAGTTACCAACCCAATGCCAGCGAGATCAAGGGCGAGGAGACGGGCGAGGGGCTGACGGAGAAGCTGGCCAAGTACAACATCTATCGCAAGATGCTGGCCGACTATTTCGAGCAGCCGGAGGATGAGGCGGCTAAGCGGGT
>NZ_CAWMDN010000062.1:0-222 GCF_963866575.1 Aeromonas sp. L_1B5_3 | reverse complement strand
CGACAAACACAAACAGCTGCCCCTTGGGGCTGAAGTCCGAGGGCAAACTGCGGCGCATATCAGCAATAAAATCATCCGAGCTGCCATCATCTTCGTCATCCGACTCGCCTTCTGGCGTGCGACCGAACTTGTGTACCAGCGAGCAGATAAGCCAAGGGTTATGGGCATGCAGACGGGTCACCAGATCGGCACCGCTCTTGGTGCGCAGGATCTCCTCTTCCA
>NZ_CAWMDN010000061.1:0-222 GCF_963866575.1 Aeromonas sp. L_1B5_3 | reverse complement strand
CGACAAACACAAACAGCTGGCCCTTGGGGCTGAAATCCGAGGGCAAGCTGCGGCGCATATCAGCAATAAAATCATCAGAGCTGCCGTCATCTTCGTCATCCGACTCGCCTTCTGGTGTGCGACCGAACTTATGCACTAGGGAGCAGATCAGCCAGGGATTATGGGCATGCAGACGGGTCACCAGATCGGCACCGCTCTTGGTACGCAGGATCTCCTCTTCCA
>NZ_CAWMDN010000060.1:0-213 GCF_963866575.1 Aeromonas sp. L_1B5_3 | reverse complement strand
ACGGCCCGATGCCGCAGACCCGTGAGCACATCCTGCTGGGTCGTCAGGTAGGCGTTCCGTACATCATCGTGTTCATGAACAAGTGCGACATGGTAGATGACGAAGAGCTGCTGGAACTGGTCGAGATGGAAGTTCGCGAACTGCTGTCCGAGTACGATTTCCCGGGTGATGACCTGCCGGTAGTCCGTGGTTCCGCACTGAAAGCGCTGGAAG
>NZ_CAWMDN010000059.1:0-212 GCF_963866575.1 Aeromonas sp. L_1B5_3 | reverse complement strand
ACGGCCCGATGCCGCAGACTCGTGAGCACATCCTGCTGGGTCGTCAGGTAGGCGTTCCGTACATCATCGTGTTCATGAACAAGTGTGACATGGTAGATGACGAAGAGCTGCTGGAACTGGTCGAGATGGAAGTTCGCGAACTGCTGTCCGAGTACGACTTCCCGGGTGATGACCTGCCGGTAGTCCGTGGTTCTGCACTGAAAGCGCTGGAA
>NZ_CAWMDN010000058.1:0-299 GCF_963866575.1 Aeromonas sp. L_1B5_3 | reverse complement strand
GTCTGCGGCATCGGGCCGTCAGTCGCTGCTACTACCAGGATCGCGCCGTCCATCTGGGCAGCACCGGTGATCATGTTTTTAACGTAGTCGGCGTGACCCGGGCAGTCTACGTGTGCGTAGTGACGGGTAGCGGTGTCGTATTCTACGTGGGAGGTGTTGATGGTGATACCACGCTCACGCTCTTCCGGTGCCTTGTCGATCTGGTCGAAGGCGAAAGCTTTACCACCGAAGTGCTTGGCCAGCACGTTGGTGATAGCTGCAGTCAGGGTGGTTTTACCGTGGTCAACGTGGCCGATGGT
>NZ_CAWMDN010000057.1:0-30234 GCF_963866575.1 Aeromonas sp. L_1B5_3 | reverse complement strand
GGGTTATCAATGCGAGAGGACCAATAGGACCACCGGCGAGGAGAATAGGCAAACTGGGCGTTCAATGCAACGGCTTTCTGCCCTCCAACAGATCGTTTGCCTTATTTTTCAACAAACTGGCCAATGGTTCAGCTAAACAGCATGAATTTCGCCCCCACCAGCAGCATCAGCAGGGCAAACGCCTGCTTGAGTCGCTGCGGAGAGAGTCTGTGTGCCAGTTTGGCCCCCACCCGGGCAAACTGGGTACTGGTGAGCACAATACCAATCAGGGCTGGCAGATAGATGTAGCCCACACTCCACTCGGGCAGGTCCACATGCCCCCATCCGGCATAGAGATAGCTCAGGCTACCCGCCAGCGCGATCGGCATGCTGCAGGCGGCTGAAGCCGCTACCGCGTTGCGCATCGGCACGCTATTCCAGCTCAGATAAGGCACGGTGAGCGAGCCACCGCCGATGCCAAACAGTGCCGACATCCAGCCGATCACGGTACCTGCGATGCCGGTACCGAACGCTCCCGGCAGATGGCGCTCCGCTTTGGGCTTGAGGTTGAGCCCCATCTGTAGCGCCATGGTCCAGGCAAAGCAGCCAATGATGATGTTGAGGGTGCTGGCACTGAGCAGATTGGCGGTCATGCCGCCGAGCCAGGCGCCAAGCAGCATGCCGGCACCGAGCCTGCGGATCATCACCCAGTCGACCGCACCGGCCTCCTGATGGGCCTGCAGCGAACTGAAACCGGTGAAGATCATGGTCGGCAGCGAAGTGCCAAGTGCCAGATGGGTAATGATATCGGGATCGACCCCCTGCGCATGAAAGCTCACCACCAGCACCGGCACTATGATAAGGCCGCCGCCGATCCCGAACAGTCCGGCCAGGATGCCGGCGAAAGCCCCCAGCAGCAGATAACCCATAAACAGCATAAAAATTCCTTCCGAGGCGACGCCGACCACCTGTGACGCAGACGGCGTGTAAAAGAAGAGATGGCCCTTGGGCCATCTCTTGTCTCTGTCAGTTCAGGGGGATGGTGCCGTCCATCACCTTGTAGAAGGCCAGCACGGCACAACCGAGCAAGGCCGCCGTCATCCCCTGCTCCAGCCGGTTGAGGCCACGCAGACCGTGGTGCTGGCGCGCCTTCCAGTAGATGAAGATACCCGGGCTGTAGAGCAGCGCCACCAGCAGCAGATACTCGACGCCGGCCGCATAAACCAGCCAGCAGCCATAGATGGTCGCCATCAGGGCCAGCAGCAGATCACGCTTGCGCTGATGCGGTTGGCCCTGATAGGTCTCCCCTTTTAGCGCCAGCTTGAGGCCATACGCACCGGAGAAGACATAGGGCACCAGCGCCGCCGAGGTAGCGATGTTGACCAACGCCAGATAGGTACTGTTCTGGAAGTAGATGATGATAAGGAAAGTCTGCACCAGACAGGTGGAGCACCAGAGCGATACCTGCGGTGAGCCGTTCTTGTTCTCCTTGGCAAACCAGGCCGGGAAGACCCCGGTTTTGCCCGCAATGTAGGGCACTTCAGCCGCCAGCACGGTCCAGCTCAGCAGGGCCCCCATCACGGAGATAACCAGACCGATGTTGATAAGCCAGGCGCCCCAGGGGCCGACTACCGCTTCCAGGATCATGGCGGTAGAGGGGTTCTTGAGCTGGGCCAGCTCAGGCTGGGTCATTACCCCCAGCGAGAAGAGGGTCACCATCACGTAGAGCGCCAGCGCACCCAGCAGGGCGAGCACGGTCGCACGACCGACATCCTTGCGATGGCGGGCACGGGCAGAGACCACCACGGCCCCTTCAATACCGATGAAGACCCAGAGGGTGACCTTCATGGTTGACTTGACCTGATCCATCACGGAACCGAGATCGCTGTTGCCATGACCCCAGAAGTCCAGGGTGAAGGTCTTCATATTGAAGGCAAGCAGGATGGCCACGCTGAAAACGATGAGCGGCACCATCTTGGCGATGGTGGTCACGATGTTAACCAGGGCCGCCACCTGCACCCCGCGCAGGACCAGCGAGTGTACCGACCAGATCAGGATGGAGGCCAGCGTGATGGCCACCGGCGTATTGCCGTCACCGAAGATGACGTGATCCGGCGTATCGAAAAAGTAGCTGAGCGCGCTGAATACCACGATGGCGTAAGAGACGTTGGCCAGCAGTTGGCAGAGCCAGTAACCCCAGGCGGCGTTGAAGCCGATGAAGTCACCAAAACCGGCCTTGGCGTAACTGAAGATACCGCCATCGAGATCCGGGCGACGCATGGAGAGGTTTTGATAGACCAGCGCGAGGCAGATCATGCCGACCCCGGTGATGGCCCATCCCAGAGCGACGGCCCCGGCGCTGGCATGTGCAGCAATATTCTGTGGGAGACTGAAGACCCCGGCGCCGACCATGGAGCCGATCACCAGCGAAATGAGGGCGCCAAGCCCTAGTTTCTTGTCCATCTCAATCCTGTTTAATTAGGCGGCGGCAGAGCGTCCGTATTCATACTGCGCGCGATATGGGAGGGGCTGAAAATCCGGACCCCGTGAAAAAGGCGGCAACTATATTGCATGACTATTCCGACCGCAATCCCTCGCATCGTCAAACATGCACCACCTTGACCGCGCGCAATTTTACAGCACTGACCTCAAGGGCCTGTGAGCTGGTTCAAATTAACTGAGACCCATTGATATTTCTCATATTTCTGCCGCCATAGAGCGACCCGGATGGTGCCCATGCATCGCCATTCAGTACCTTTGGAACTCAAAAGAGTGCATAAAAAAGCCCTGACCACGAGGCCAGGGCTCAATGTAAATCTTGGTAAAGGTTTACAACCGCAGACCACCATCAAGCTCGATCATCCGGCCATTGAGGTAATCGTTGGCAAAGATGAAGGCAACGGTGTCGGCCAGCTGCTGCGCCTCACCCAGTTTGCCGACCGGAATAGCCTGCTGCATTCGGGTCATCGCCTCCGGCTTCATCGCGGCCGTCATATCGGTGGCGAACACCCCGGGGGCGATCCCCATCACCCGGATACCGTGGCGGGCAAGCTCCCGCCCCCAGGTCACTACCAGCGAAGCCACACCTGCCTTGCTGGCGGCATAGTTGCTCTGGCCGATATTGCCGGCTCGGGCAATGGAGGAGATATTGATGATGACCCCCCCCTCCCCGCCGGTGGCCATCAGTGCGGCCCCCTCGCGCCCGCACAGGAAGGTGCCGGTGAGGTTGACGTCGATGACGCTCTGCCACTGGGCCAGGCTCATCTTCTCTACAACTTCCCCCTCTTTCACCTTGATCAGCATGCCATCGCGCAGAATGCCGGCGCAGTTGATCAACCCGTGCAACCGACCAAAGTGCGCCTTGATCGCGACAAAGGTGGTCTCGACCTCCGGTTCGCTTGCCACGTTGCAGACGAAAATGGCACACCGCCCACCACGGCTTTGCACCTCGGCCTGCGTCACGGCCAGATCGCTGGCATTCAGGTCGATCAACGCCAGCTCGGCCCCCTGAGCGGCAAGATTGAGCGCTATGGCCCGCCCCAGCCCCCGCCCGGCACCAGTAATAGCGATGACTTTCTGCTTGATATCCATTCTCTCTCCTTGTGATGCCAGCGATAGCCTGAACCCATCAAGCCGCAAGATGGTGCCCGACGACTACTACCCCTCTATGCCTTTTTCCAGATAAAGCCGGACGATACTGGAAAAATCCAGCTCTCCCTCTCCGTTCGCCGCATGCAGATTAAACAGGTTGCGCGCAAGTGCCCCCATGGGCACGGCGCTGTGAGCATGCTCGGCCAACGCCATGGCGAGTCCGAGGTCTTTCACCATCAGCCGGGTCATAAAGCCCCCCTGATAGTTACGGGCAGCCGGTACGTTCTCCATCACCCCGGGCCAGGGGTTGTAGCGCTCCAGACTCCAGTTGTTGCCCGAGCTCTTGCCCATGATGGTGGAGAGCACTGCCGGATCCAGCCCCTCCTTCACTCCAAGCGCCAGCGCCTCGGCGGTGCCCGCCATATGGATGGCAAGCAGCATGTTGTTGCACATCTTGGCGATCTGCCCGGCGCCAAGGGGGCCGGCGTGGAACAGATTCCGCCCCATGCAGGCCAGTACGGGCTTGGCCGCATCAAAGTCGGCTTGTTCGCCACCGACAATAAAGGTGAGTGAGCCTGCCGCAGCCCCTGCGACCCCGCCCGACACGGGGGCATCGATAAAGCGCAAGCCGCGTGCACGGGCCGCGCTCCCCACCTGACGGGCAGAGGCCACATCGATGGTGGAGCAGTCGATCACCAGCACACCGGCAGGCAAAGCGGCCAGCAGATCCTGCCCGCCCCGTTCACCATCACTCTCGCTCAACCAGAGGCTGCGCACATGCTCACCGGCAGGCAGCATGCTGATGACGACATCACTGCCGGCCACCGCTTCGCGGGCATCTCCTGCCGCAATGCAGCCTGCTGCAATGGCTCGCTCAACACTGTGGGCAACCAGATCAAATACCTGCACCGTATGCCCAGCCCTGGCCAGATTGGCTGCCATGGGGCCCCCCATGTTGCCCAGCCCGATAAATCCGATCCTTGTCATTCTGCTTGCTCCTTGCGTTCTTGATAGCACCGCAGCTGCCAGAGCAGAGCCTAGCCCTTGCGTGCCAACGGGTTGTACCCATGGGGCCAGCGATAGAATTCGTCCAGCCAATCCCCCCCGGCAGGCTGCTCCTGCCAGTGGGGCTCCCTGTCCTTGTCGATAAGCAGCGCCCGCACCCCTTCCACAAAATCGCCCTTGAGCACGCAGTTGACCGAGAGAGTCAGTTCGTCGGCAAATACCTCGGCAAGGGATTGACGGCGAGCCTGCCAATATTGGCGCCAGAGGATGGCTCGGCTGATGGGGCTACCGCTACGGCAGCTCTCCTGCGCCTGGGCCAATGCTTTCTCTCCCGCCGTTTCGTCAAATCGGGCAGCAAACAGTCTTGCCAACACTCCCGCCAACGTTCGCCCCGCCAGCAGGTCATCGATTCTTGGTTGATGGGGCAGCAGGATGGGCGCAGGCAACTGCGCTGCGGCACCTTTATGAAAGCCCCGCAGCAGCTGATCGATCTGCTCACGGGGCTCACAACCGGCTGACCAGTCGAGTGCCGCCAACCGGTGCAGCAGCTCGGCTCGCTCGCTGCGGGCTATGGCATGATCCGCCAGCCCAAGGCCGATGGCATCACTCCCGTTGAAGCGGGCACCGGTCAGACCAAGCCAGAGCCCGAGTCGCCCCGGCATCCGGCTTAAAAACCAGCTGGCCCCCACATCGGGGTAGAGGCCGATGGTCACCTCCGGCATGGCGAACAGGCTCTTATCAGTTACCACCCGAAAATCGGCGCCGGCAAACAGGCCTATCCCACCGCCCATGCAGATGCCGTCCGCCACGCAGACAAGGGGCTTGCGGTAACAGTGGATGTGGTGATCGAGCCGATACTCCTGCTCGAAAAAGTCGCGGGCATATTCAAACAGTTCCGATCCGCTCACCTCCTGCTTGCGGTAATAAAAGGAGCGAATATCACCACCGGCACAGAACGCCTTCTCGCCTGCCCCCTGCAGCAACACGCAGACGATGGCGGGATCCTGCTCCCAGCGGGTTAGCGTCTGTTGCAGGATCTGGATCATCGGCAGGCTCAATGCGTTCAGAGACGCAGGGCTGTCGAGAGTCAACACCCCGATCTGGTGGCCATCAGCCGTTGGATGGGTTGCGATACTTACTGGCTCACTCATGGGTTGCACCATCCGGCTTTTGGTACTGCCAGTGCGGGGCGCGCTTTTCGAGAAACGCTGCCACCCCTTCCCGCTGGTTGGCATCACTAAACAGTTCGAGGAAGAGGCTTCGCTCGAGCGGCAATGCCGCATCGCGCGGGCCGC
The DNA here is from genome assembly GCF_963866575.1 of Aeromonas sp. L_1B5_3. Classification (NCBI taxonomy): domain Bacteria; kingdom Pseudomonadati; phylum Pseudomonadota; class Gammaproteobacteria; order Aeromonadales; family Aeromonadaceae; genus Aeromonas; species Aeromonas sp. L_1B5_3. Next base: position 24,364 of record NZ_CAWMDN010000057.1, on the reverse strand, counting down.
TGCGCCCCTGATTGATCAACATTTTGCAGGCGCGCAGGGCACTCGGACTCTGGCGCTCCACCAGATGGGCCATCTGATGGGCGGCCTCCCACGCCTGCCCGGTTTTCACCACCTCCTCCACCAGCCCGATCTCATAGGCAAGGGATGCACTCACCTTCTCGCCACAAAGGATCATCCGCTTGGCCCAGCCCGGCCCAACCAGCTCGGTGAGACGCTGAGTGCCACCGGCACAGGGGAGCAAGCCTACAGATGCTTCCGGTAATCCCAGCAACGCCTGCTGCTCGGCGATGCGGATATCGCACGCCAGTGCTACTTCCAGCCCACCGCCCATGGCATAACCGTTGATGGCCGCAATGGTGACGCCATGAAAACGGGCCAGCGCTTCGAATGCACGACCAAAAGCGTCGGCCACATCGCGAGCCTGTTCGACATTGCCATCGGCAAACAGGTTGAGATCGGCACCGGCGCAGAAGAACTTCTCGCCAGCCCCGCGGATCACCAGCGCCACCACATCGGGGCGGCTGTCGAGCTCCTCCATCATCCGCAGGAAAGCTTGCAGACTGGCAAGCGTCCAGGTATTTGCGGGCGGATGGTCAAGGGTGATGTAGGCCACGTGGCCGTTGTATTCGAGCCTGATCCTTGTCATTGCGTTTGTCCTTGTCAGTAGAGCGATAGCCATGATGACAGAGTTGCATGGAACCAACCTGTGACTGGCTCACAAAGCTGGCGCTATTGAGGTGTCATCCAACACTACATTAGCGCCAACCCCTGCTCGGCCAGCAGCCGACGAGCGATGATGAGTCGCATCACCTCGTTGGTTCCCTCCAGAATGCGATGCACCCGGGTATCGCGCAGGTAGCGCTCGAGCGGATAGTCGCGGGTATAACCATAGCCACCAAAGAGTTGCAGAGCCTCATCACAGACCCGATAACCGACATCGGTGGCAAACCGCTTGGCCATGGCACACCAGGCACTCTTGTCGGGATCCCCGCGATCCAGCTTGTCAGCCGCCTGACGCACCAGCAGACGGGCGGCAGCCAGCTCGGTCGCCATATCGGCCAGGCGAAATTGCACGCTCTGGAATTCGCTGATCGGGTGACCAAATTGCTGGCGCTGCTGCACATAGGCCAGCGCATCGTCCAGTGCCTGCTGGGCAGTGCCCACCGAGCAGGTGGCGATATTGATGCGCCCCCCATCAAGCGCCTGCATGGCGAACTTGAACCCTTCCCCCTCTTCGCCCAACCGATAACAGGCAGGAATGCGAACCCCGTTGAAAACAACCTCCCGGGTCGGCTGGCTATTCCAGCCCATCTTCTCTTCTGCCTTGCCATAGCTCACGCCGGGGGCATTAGCCGGTACCATAAAGGCAGAGATCCCCTTCGCACCTTCACCACCGGTGCGCGCCATCACCACCAGCACATCGCTGCTGCCCGCTCCCGAGATAAAGACCTTGGTGCCCTCAATAAAATAATTGTCACCCTCGCGCACCGCTCGGGTCTTGAGTGCCGCCGCATCGGAACCCGCACCCGGCTCGGTGAGGCAATAGGATCCCAACAGCTCGCCGCTGGCCAGTTTGGGCACCCACTCCTTGGCAACCTCGGTGGGCAGCCAGCTGCCCAGCATCCAGCTCACCATGTTGTGAATGGTCAGATAAGCCGTGGTCGAGGTACAGCCCATGGCGAGGCGCTCGAAGATGAGGCTCGCATCGAGACGAGGCAATCCCAATCCGCCAAACTGCTCCGGGGTATAGAGACCACAAAACCCGAGCTCGGCCGCCTGCTTGATGGTCGGGATCGGAAACTCGTGCTCCTTGTCCCAGCGCGCGGCATGGGGTTTGAGCGCATCGTCAGCAAAGGCGGCGGCCGCCTCCACATACGCCTGTTGATCATCGGTCAGGGTAAAATCCATCTTGTCGTTCACTCCCTTGTTGCCCCGCGCTTATTTTCCCGCATTAGTGCTTTATGACGCGGCGCCCACACACTGATCATTCGGATCTGCCACTATGGCGCTGTTGTCGTGGTAGCTGCTGACGATCTCACTACCACCGCTTTATCGACACACAACAGATTAACAATTGATTTACGTTTACGCTAACGTAAACTTGTGGCAGAAGTGAAGTACAAAAATGGACAGACCACTGCCAACCGTTCAGCTAGGTTAGCAGGTCGAACCAACCTTCCTACCCGACTGTCATATCCGCAAGGAGAGCATGGATGCAGATGGATGAGACCCTGAATGCCCTGACCGAACAGGTTGCGGTTTTCTGCCAGAAAGTGATCGCCCCGCGCGCCAGCGAGATCGATCAGAGCAATGCCTTCCCCCGCGATCTCTGGCCCCGGATGGGTGAGCTGGGGCTGCACGGCATCACGGTGGCGGAGGAGTATGACGGGGTGAACCTCGGCTATCTCGCCCACGTGCTGGTGATGGAACAGGTGAGCCGCGCCAGCGCCTCGGTCGGCCTCTCCTACGGCGCCCACTCTAATCTCTGCATCAACCAGATCCACCGCCATGGCTCGCCGGAGCAGAAAGCGCGCTACCTGCCGCCGCTGGTGAGCGGCGAGCATGTGGGGGCGCTGGCCATGAGCGAGCCGGGCGCAGGCTCCGATGTGGTCAGCATGAGCCTCACCGCAGTGCGCGATGGGGATCACTTCCTGCTCAACGGCAACAAGATGTGGATCACCAACGGTCCGGATGCCGACACCTTCGTCATCTATGCCAAGACCGATGCCGCTGCTGGCCCCAAAGGGATTTCCACCTTTATCGTTGAGGCTGGCACTCCCGGTTTCTCCACCGCCCAAAAACTCGACAAGCTGGGGATGCGCGGCTCCAACACCTGCGAGCTGGTGTTCGATAACTGCCGGGTGCCGCAGGAGAACTTGCTGGGCCCCTTGCACGGCGGGGTCAAGGTGCTGATGAGCGGACTCGATTACGAACGGGTAGTGCTGGCAGCAGGCCCCCTTGGCATCATGCAGGCTTGCATGGATGTGGTGCTGCCCTATGTGCGCGAGCGCAAGCAGTTCGGCCAGGCCATCGGCGAGTTCCAGCTGGTACAGGGCAAGCTCGCCGACATGTATACCCGCCTCGCCAGCAGCCGGGCGCTGGTCTATTCGGTGGCGAGCGCCTGCGATCAGGGCCGCACCAGCCGTAAAGATTGCGCCGCCGCCATCCTGTTTGCCGCCGAAAACGCCACCCAGATGGCGCTCGATGCCATCCAGTTGCTCGGCGGCAACGGCTACATCAACGAATACCCCACCGGCCGCCTGTTGCGGGACGCCAAACTCTACGAGATAGGCGCCGGTACCTCGGAGATCCGCCGCTGGCTCATCGGCCGCGAGCTGATGGGAGAAAATGCATGAGTCGTATCCACTCCCGTCTCGACACGGCGAGCCCGGAATATGCAGCCAATCGGGCCGCCATGCAGGGGCTGGTCGACGATCTCCATGCCCGCATTGCCGAGATCGCCCAAGGAGGCGGCGCGGCCAACAACGCCCGCCATCAGGCCCGTGGCAAGCTGCTGCCCCGCGAGCGCATCAATCAGCTGCTGGACCCGGGCTCCCCGTTTCTCGAACTGTCGGCGCTGGCTGGCTGGCAGGTCTATGACGAGCCGGTGCCCGCCGCCGGCATCATCACCGGCATCGGCCGGGTCTCGGGCAGGCTCTGTATGCTGGTGGTGAACGACGCCACCGTGAAGGGCGGCACCTACTACCCGCTCACGGTGAAAAAGCACCTGCGCGCCCAGGCCATCGCCGAGCGGCTGCGCCTCCCCTGCCTCTATCTGGTGGATTCCGGCGGCGCCTTTCTGCCGATGCAGGATGAGGTGTTCCCCGACCGGGATCACTTTGGTCGCATCTTCTACAACCAGGCCCGCATGTCGGCCCAGAACATCCCCCAGCTGGCGGTGGTGATGGGGCTCTGCACCGCAGGCGGCGCCTACGTGCCCGCCATGGCGGACGAGTCGATCATGGTCAGGGAGCAGGCCACCATCTTTCTGGCCGGCCCGCCGCTGGTCAAGGCCGCCACCGGTGAGGAGATCAGCGCCGAGGCACTGGGCGGCGCCGAGGTGCACTGCGCCCACTCCGGGGTGGCTGATCATATGGCCCGTGACGATGCCCACGCGCTAGCCATCGCCCGAACCCTTCTCACCCATCTGGGCAGTGACCATGTTCCGCTCTCGGGTTTGGCATCGGGCAGCCCAACCAACAATGAGCCAGCCTACCCCACTCCCTGTTACCCGATCGAGGAGCTCTACGGTCTGGTGGGCACCAGCCTCAAACGCCCTTACGATGCGCGGGAGTTGATCGCCCGACTGGTGGATGGCTCTGACTTTGACGAATTCAAGGCGCTGTTCGGCACCACTCTGGTAACCGGCTTTGCCCGTATTTGCGGCATGGAGGTGGGGATCCTCGCCAACAACGGCGTGCTGCACAGCGACAGCGCCCAGAAAGGCGCTCACTTTATCCAGCTCTGTAACCGCCGCTCTATCCCGCTGCTCTTTTTGCAGAACATCACCGGTTTTATGGTGGGGAGTAGCGCGGAAAAAGAGGGGATCGCCAAGCATGGCGCCAAGCTGGTCACCGCGGTGGCCTGCAGCCGGGTGCCCAAGATCACCCTGATCGTCGGCGGCAGCTTTGGTGCCGGCAACTACGGCATGTGCGGCCGTGCCTATGAACCCGATTTTCTCTTTAGCTGGCCCAACAGCCGCATCTCCGTCATGGGGGGTGAGCAAGCGGCCGGGGTACTGGTGCAGGTACGTCGGGACAAGCTGGCTGCCGAGGGCAAGAGCCTGAGCGAGCAGGAAGCAGCCACCATCCGCGCACCGGTGATAGAACAGTATGAGCGGCAAGGTCACCCCTACTACGCCAGCGCCCGCCTGTGGGATGATGGCGTCATCGACCCGGCCCAGAGCCGCACCGTGCTGGCGCTGGCGCTCGCCGCATGTCAGGGTGCCCGCATTGAACCCGAGCAGTACGGCATCTTCCGGATGTAAGGAGCAAAGCTATGTCAGATCCACTTACTTCCTCCCAGAACCCGTTTCGGCTGGAGCGGCACGGCCCACTGGCCGAGCTGGTGCTGTCGCGCCCGGCCCGCCACAACGCCTTTGATTCCGACCTGATGCTGGGGCTGCTCGACTGCCTCGATGACCTGGCCCATCTCCATGGTCATGCTCTCGCCGAACGTCCTCATGCTTTGCTGCTGCGGGCCGAAGGCAAACACTTCTGCGCGGGCGCCGACCTCAACTGGATGCGCAATCTGGCCCACGCTGATTTCGAACACAATCGCGAAGACGCTCGGGTACTGGCGCGGCTGATGCAGACCCTCGACGAACTTCCCTTCCCCACGGTAGCGCTGGTGCAAGGGGCCGCCTACGGCGGGGCGCTGGGCCTCATCTGCGCTTGCGATCTGGTGCTCGCCAGCGACGACGCCCGCTTCTGCCTCTCCGAGGTGAGCCTAGGTCTGGTACCTGCGGTGATCAGCCCCTACGTAGTACGCGCCATGGGAATGCGTCAGGCGCGCCGCTACATGCTCAGTGCCGAACCGTTCGATGCCATCACCGCCTGTCGGCTCAATGTGGCGCATCAACTCTGCCAACCGGATCAACTGCTGGCGGAGGGACGGGCGCAAGCCCTTCGTCTGTGCCGCAACGGGCCGGAAGCGATGAAAGAGACCAAACGGCTGCTGGCGGCGATAGAAGACCATCCTTCCCGCCTGCACGAAGAGAAAACCGTCGAGACCATTGCCCGGGTTCGGGTGGGGCTCGAAGCTCAGGAGGGGATGCAGGCCTTCTTCGACAAACGCCCTCCCGCCTGGCGTCCCCGTTTCAAGGATGAGACATGACCCATCACACTCTGATCAAGCGCCTGCTGATCGCCAACCGCGGCGAAATCGCCGTGCGCATCATCAAGACGGCGAAACGCCTCGGCATCCACACCATCGCCCTCTACTCCGATGCCGACGCCCACGCCATGCACACCCGTCTGGCAGATGAGGCCTGGCATCTGGGGCCAGCACCGGCCAGAGAGAGCTATCTGGACACCGGCAAGGTGCTGAAGATTGCCAAAGAGGCGCGCGCCGATGCCATCCATCCCGGTTACGGCTTTCTGTCGGAAAACAGCGATTTTGCCACCGCCTGCGAACAGCGCGGCCTGCGCTTTGTCGGCCCAAGCGGCGCCGCCATTCTCGCCATGGGCGACAAATCGGGCGCCAAGGCGCTGATGCAGACTGCCGGCGTACCTGTGCTGCCCGGCTATCACGGCACGGATCAACGGCCGGACTTCTTGCGCGATCAGGCGAGCCAGATTGGCTTCCCGCTACTTATCAAGGCCGCCAGTGGCGGCGGTGGCAAGGGGATGCGCCGGGTCGATCAGCTGGCCGACTTTGACGAGTCGCTGGCGGCAGTCAAACGGGAAGCCAAGGCCGCCTTTGGCGACGATCTGGTGCTGCTGGAGCGCTATCTGCCCCAGGCTCGCCATGTTGAGGTGCAGGTCTTTGCCGATAGCCTCGGCAACGCCATCTATCTGGGGGACAGGGACTGCTCCTTGCAGCGACGCCATCAGAAGGTGATCGAAGAGGCGCCCGCCCCCGACATCCCTCCGGCTCTGCGCCGCGCCATGGGGGAGGCAGCCGTGGCCGCAGCCAAGGCCATCCACTATCAGGGGGCTGGCACCATCGAGTTCCTGCTCTACAAGGATGAGTTCTTCTTTATGGAGATGAACACCCGGCTGCAGGTGGAGCATCCGGTCACCGAAGCGGTAACCGGGCAGGATCTGGTGGCCTGGCAGTTGGCTGTGGCCGAAGGCAAGCCGCTGCCACTGACTCAGGAGGAAGTGGTGCTGCGCGGCCATGCGGTAGAGGCGCGCCTCTACGCCGAGGATGTGGCGGCCGGTTTTCTACCGGCCAGTGGGCCCATCCACTGGCTCCACTGGCCGGATGGCGTGCGTATCGACACCGGCGTCACCGCTGGCGATGAGGTCAGCCCCTATTACGATCCCATGATCGCCAAGCTGATCGCCCACGGCCAGAGCCGCGCCGAGGCGTTCGCCAAACTGGCCGATGCACTGGCGGCGCTGGATCTCGGCCCGCTGGTGCACAACGGCCCGCTGCTGCTGCGCCTGTGTGAAGAGCCTGACGTCCTGGCCATGGGCCACCATACCCAGTGGCCCATCCCCACCACAGCGCAACCCATTCCTAAACTCGCCTGGCCACTGGCCACCCTCTGGCTGGCGAGCCGCCCCGCAGGCTCCTCCCCTTGGCAGCAGTCCTGCGGATTTCGGCTGGGACCGGTTCGCAGCTGGACAGCGGCGGTGCGCATCGGTAATGAGCGCCGGGTATTGACCCTTGACGATCATGGCGGCCAGTTTGAGTGGCAAGGGGAGACCCTTTGCTACCAAAAAGGCGATGACCATATCCGACTGCAGCATGGCGGCTGCTGGCAGCAGATCCCCATTCAGAGGGCCACAGGCTCGGAGGCAACCTTCATCATGACCATGGCGGGCCAGCGCATCCGTTTCGCAGCCGATGATCAGCAGCACAGCCACCACCATGATCAGGCAAACGAGAAGGCACAAGGCGCCATCGCCCCCATGCACGGCATCGTGGTGGCCGTAATGGTCGAACCCGGCCAAACGGTCAGCAAGGGGCAACCCCTGCTGGTGCTGGAGGCGATGAAGATGGAACACCAACTGCGTGCAGAGCGGGACGGGGTAATTGAAGCCCTGCAGTGCAAACAGGGCGAGCAGGTAAGCCAGGGGGCCGTGCTGGTGCGCTTTGCCGATGCCGCCCTAGAGGAGAACGCCATCAACCAACAAGCGAGTAGATCATGAACAGAGGAGCAGCCATGCCGGATGACAAGGTCAGTCTGGTGGAGATGGGGCCGCGGGACGGCCTGCAAAATGAAACCAACCCGCTGACACTGATCCAGCGGCTGGAGCTGATCCAGCGACTGGCCGACGGTGGTCTGCAGCGCATCGAGGTCGGCGCTTTTGTATCGCCCAAAAAGGTGCCGCAGATGGCGGACTCCGCCGCACTTTTTCAGGCTCTGCCACGCAAGGGCTCAACCCGTTACGGAGCTCTGGTACCCAATCTGCAAGGCTTGCAGGCTGCCATTGCCGCCCGTGCCGACGAGATTGGCCTCTTCACCGCCTGCTCCGATGGCTTTACCCGGGCCAATATCGGCATCAGCGTGGAGGAGTCACTGGTGCGCTTCGCCCCGCTGGTGCAGGAGGCGCGCCGTCTCGGCATCAAGGTGCGCGGCTACCTCTCCACCGTCATCGCCTGCCCGTTTGATGGCCCGACCCGCCCGAAACGGGTCGCCGCCATGGCCGAGCAGTTGCTGGATCTCGGCTGCCACGAAATTTCGCTGGGGGACACCATCGGCGTCGGCACCCCGGGCACGGTAGCGCCGATGCTGGATGCTGTGCTGCACGAGATCCCGGCGGGGAGACTCGCGGTCCATTTTCACGACACCTACGGCCAGGGGTTGGCCAACCTGCTGCCCGCGCTGGAGCGGGGCATTCGCACCATCGACTGCTCGGTAGCAGGCCTTGGCGGTTGCCCCTATGCCCCGGGCGCCTCCGGCAATGTGGCGTCAGAAGAGGTGGTCTACCTGCTGCACGGCCTTGGCATGGCAACCGGGGTGGATCTCGACAAACTGGCGGCCACCGGCCAGTGGGTGAGCGAGCAGCTCGGTCGCCCCAATGGCTCGCGGGTCGGTCAGGCCTTGCACGCCAATGCCGAACGGCTGCGTGCCCGCCTCTGCCAGCCACACGCCCAGCAACAGGAGTCATGATCATGTCCCATTCCCTGCCCGGCAAGGAGATCAGCTACAGCATTTCGGAATTGGCCCACGAGTTCGATGTCACACCGCGCACTATCCGCTACTACGAGGACGAGGGGCTGCTCACCCCGCAGCGGGAGGGGCAGACCCGCATCTACAGCCACAAGGACAAGATCCGGCTCAAGCTGACCCTGCGCGGCAAGCGGCTGGGGTTTAGCCTGGCCGAGATCCGCGAGCTGTTCGATATGTACGACACCGACAAATCGAGCAAAAACCAGCTCAACTCCATGATCAGACTGATCGAAAACAAGCGCAGTGCCCTGCACCAGCAACTGGAGGATATCCAGATGGTGATGGCCGAGCTGGAGGCTGCCGAACAGCGCTGTGTTAATTCCCTTAACAACTTGAAAAGCGCAGCAGATTAACCGAATCTGGGGTTATGCAATTGCCCTGGGACATCCATGAAATATTGGTGCTGGTTTTTACTTCTGTTCAGTCTGTCCGGTTGGAGCCATCCCCTTATCAAGGTCGGCGGTTATCCCTATGCCCCGTTCGTAGTCAAAGTGTCGGATGACCACTATGAAGGACTGACGCTGGACCTCATCGCCAAGCTCAACGAGATCCAGCAAGAGGTAAGATTCGTGTTTGTTCCCACCTCGGCTGCCAATCGTTACAAGGCGCTCGATCTGGGCCGTTTCTCGCTGATGCTGTTTGAAGACAGCAAGTGGGGCTGGCAAACCGACAAGTTCAAGATGACCGTCCCCTTTCTTGGCGGTGGTGAAGTGTATGTTGCCCTCAAGGCTCCCGGGCGAGACCAGCGTTTTTTCGAGGATCCCTCCCTGCACCACCTTATTGGTGTAACCGGTTATCACTACGGCATTGGCCAGTTCAATGCAGATCCGGTCTATTTGCACCGCCATCTCGATATCACACTGTTCAAGGACAACGTCAGTGCCCTGCAAGCCCTGCTCAAGGGGCGCGGTGATATCGCCATCCTCAATATCTCCTATTTGAACCAGTATCTGCTCAGCAACCCCGAGGTAAAGGCGCGGCTGCTTGTGTCGCAAAAGTGGGACCAGCGCTACCAGCACCGCGCTATCTTTGATCCCGAGTCCAGCATTACCCCTGCCCAGCTGGAGCTGTGGCTGGCCAAGCTGCGCCAAACAGGTGATCTGGATCGACTTTGGACAAAGTACGGCGTATCAGAGTACGCAACCCCATGATTACTATCTGACTTTTCGGTACCATGACTGGAACCGAATGGGAGTGCATCAAATGGAGACCACCATGCCCGCATCCCCCCGAGCTCGCCGGTTGCGCTACCTGGTCTACGCACTCCTGCTACTCCTTATCCTCATTTCCCTGTTGCTGTGGCAAACTCCGCGGCTGATCCAGCGCTACCTGCCCGGCTGGCTGGCGGAGCGCTACGGCATTCACCTCACTCTGGGCGAGATCGATGTCAGCTTGCGTCACCCCGCTCTGACCATCGGCCCCAGTTCACTGCTCGATGACAAGCAGCAACCGTTGATCAGCTTCGACCATCTGCAAGTGACCCCCGAGCTCAAAGCAAGCTGGCAGCAAAAACGCGTGGTACTCAGCGACGTCGCGCTGACCAGGCCGGTGGTGCTGGTGCAGCGGCTGAGTGACAAAAAGGGGGACATTCGGCTCAACCTGACCGATGCGCTGGCAACTCTGCTTACACCGACCCCCTCAACAGAGCCGGAACCGGAAACCGCTCCTGTTATTGTCGATATCGCCCGGATTGCGCTGACCGATGGCCAGCTTGCCTATCTGGATAAACGCAAGGAGAGCGAACCCGGCTGGGTGCCCTCGCTCAAGCTCGATAAACTGACACTGCAACTGGAGGGGCTGAGCACATCCGCAGGTCACCTCACCGCCTACCAGCTGGCTGCCACTCTCAACAGCAAGAGCCCGCTGAGCGCCCAAGGCAAGTTAGATATCACCAGCGGCATGGGCCAGGGCAAGGCAAGCCTCAAGCAACTCGACATTAAACCCTTTGCCCCACTCTGGGCCCCCTATCTCAAGCTGGCGCTGACCCGTGGTAATGCCGGGGCAGAGGTTGAATATCTGCTGAAAAACGGCAAGAAAGGGATCGAGTGGCAATTATCCAAAGGCAAGCTGGCGCTAGACAACTGGCAAATGAAGCACGACAAGGGTGAGGAGTTTGCCCGCTTCAGCCAGCTAGCCCTCGCTGAACTTGCTGTGGATGGCAGCAAACAATCCCTGTATATCGGCAAAATCACCCTGCAACAGCCACATCTCAAGGCCACCCTCAATGAGCGGCAGGAGCTGGATCTGGCCAAACTATTGATCGATCAGCCACCAGCCAAGCCGAGCAAAGAGAAAAAAGAGAAACCGGCCCCCGCCAGCAAACCATGGCAGTGGCAGATCAACCAGATCGCCATCAGCAAAGGGGATATCAACCTCACCGAAGCGAGCAGTGGCAAACCACTGGCACGACAGCTATCCGACCTGCAGCTGGCATTAGGGCCGCTGGGCAGCAAGAGCGAACAGCAGAGCAAAGTGGCGCTCTCGACCCGTTTCAACCAGAAGAGTCCCCTCGCCTTTGATGGCCAGCTGACCCTGGCCCCCTTTACCCTCGGAGGCGAGATAACCCAGCAGGCACTTCCTCTTGTGCTGGCCCAGCCCTATCTGAACGATCTGCTGCGGATCAAGGTGAAAGAGGGTGAACTCAGCAGCAAAACCAAGCTGGCGCTGGCGACCACAGAGCAAGGGGAGCTGAACAAGCTGACACTGCAAGGGGGACTCGATATCCATACCCTCAAGGTGGTTGATCGGGCCGATAACCAGAGACTGCTCGAGATCAACGACCTGAAGCTGACCGGCCTCGATTACGACGGCATCAGCCAGAAGATGAAGATCAAGGATGTGGCGCTGACCAAGCCCTTCGCCCGCATCGAGATCAACGAAAATGGCGTCACCAATATCCAGCAACTGCTGCTGACCGCCCCTGCGCCAGCCAAGGGTAAAGCCGAAGTTTCCCAGAGCAAGAGCAACAAAGCGGCACCCGCATTTCAATTCACCATCGATGAGCTGCGCACCGAACAGGGTAACCTGCGCTTTGCCGACCGCAGCCTGAGCCAGGATTTCGTGGCCGATATCGCTTCGCTGGGCGGCCAGAGCCGCCACATCAGCAACATCCCCGGCCAGCGCTCCGAACTCTCCTTCAATGGCAAGGTGGATCGCTACGCCCCGGTGACCATACGTGGCGGTACCAACCTGCTGGTCGCCGACCCGGTGCTCGACATTGCAGTCGCCTTCAACAATCTGGAGTTGACCACCTTTACCCCTTACTCGGGCACCTATGCCGGTTACGCCATCGACAAGGGGCAGCTCTCGGTGAAACTGCACTACAAGCTGGAAGGCAAGCGGCTGGAAGGGGACAACGACATCACCATCAAGAAATTGCAACTGGGTGAGAAGATCAAGAGTGAACAGGCCAAGGATCTGCCACTCGGTCTGGCCATCGCGCTGCTGAGCGATGCCAACGGCGTCATCCAGATGAACCTCAAGGTGAAGGGCAATCTTGACCAGCCCGACTTCAGCCTCGGCAACATCTTCTGGGATGTGCTTGGCAACACCCTGAGTAAGGCGATCACCTCACCCTTCTCGTTGCTCGCCTCTCTGGCTGGCGGCAGTGAAGATCTCGACGAGATCACCTTTCTGCCGGGCGATCCGGATCTCACCCAGACCCAGCAAGAGAAGCTGACCAAGCTGGCGCAGGCCCTCAAGGATCGCCCCAAGCTCAGCATGAATATTCGCGGCAAGGTCAACTTCAATGAAGAGCGCCCTATCCTGCAACGGCAAAAACTGGAACGGGCCCTCGCCAAACTCACCGGCAATCAGGTCGATCTTGATCTGCTGGAGCAGGATAAGGATATGCAAGACGCCCTGGCACAGGCCTATGAAGATCGCTTCGGAGAAGATCTGGGAGATCTCGCCGACCGCCTGCATCTTGATGAAAAGAGCGCTGCGCTGCGGGCTCAGGCGGTTGCCCTGCTGCAGGAGCAACAACTCATCACTGCCAAGTCCCTGCGCAATCTCGCCATGCGCCGGGCACAAAACACCAAGGAGTTTTTGGTGGATGCCCAGGGGATCACGCCAGAGCGGCTGTTTGTGCTGGACAGTCAGGTCAAGGAAGAGGACAAGGAGGCCAAAGTGGTACTGACACTGGATGAGTGAGCTTCTCCTCATCCGGTTCGCCTGCGCGTAATAAAAATACAAGCCCTCAACTATTTTGACACCTTTTGCTCACGAAACCGGCTGACCTGCTGAACAATTGGGCATCAGTGCAAATAAATACGTAATTTTTTTACGGTTTAGTCCCTTTCCCCCCTTGCGGCGGTTTTACAAGCTGCCTAAAATCGCGCGTCTTTTTGTTAACCCCACCTCTATTTTTGGAGAACGCCACGTGAGCGAAAAATTGGCCAACCCTGCCCCCCTGGGTCTGATGGGTTTCGGTATGACCACCATTCTGCTGAACATCCATAACGCAGGTTTCTTCCCCATCAGTGCCATGATCCTGGCCATGGGCCTGTGCTATGGCGGCATTGCCCAGATCATCGCGGGCATCATGGAGTACAAGCGCGGCAACACCTTCGGTGTGACTGCCTTCACCTCCTATGGCCTGTTCTGGCTGAGCCTGGTTGTCCTGCTCGTCATGCCGACCATGGGTCTGGCCGAAGCGACTCCGCACGCCTACATGGGCTGGTACCTGCTGATGTGGGGTGTGTTCACCCTGTTCATGCTGATCGGTACCGTCAACTACCCGCGCGTGAAGCAGTTCGTGTTCGCTTCCCTGACCGTGCTGTTCTTCCTGCTGGCCGCCCGTGACTTCACTGGCAGCACCCTGATCGGCACCATCGCCGGTTTCGAAGGCATCATCTGCGGTGCCAGTGCCATCTATCTGGCCATGGCGACCGTACTGAACGAACAGTATGGCCGCACCATCCTGCCGATCGGCGATCACAAGAAAGCCGCAGCAGTCCAGCTGAAAGCCGCCGCCTGATTGGCGCATGCTCAAGCTTGAAAAAAGGCACCCTCGGGTGCCTTTTTGCTATCTGCCATCTTGTTGAGCGGGATTCACAACAGCATGCCCTCGCCATCACCGGCCAACAGGCGGGTCGGCGGAAAACGGCGCGCGGGATCCTGACCAAACAGCAGTGCCAGTTGTAGGTAAACCTCGGGATAGACACTGCGCAGGCGCAACGGTTCGGTAAAGAAGTGCTCGCAGCAGACCGCGAAGAACTCGGCCGGATGCTCGGCTGCATAGGGGTCGATGGCGGGAGCCTCGCCCTGATCGAGTTGCTGGCAGAGCGCATCAAAAGCCCCCTGGAATACCTGCTGCCACTCCTGCCGGCTCATATGTCCCGGCAGTGGTGGTGCACCATCCGCCTCGCCCCCCAGCATGTCTATCTTGTGGGCAAGCTCGTGGATCACCAGATTGAAGCCATCCCAGTCACCATCCAGCTGCAGCTCGCTCCAGGCCAGTACCAGCGGCCCCTGGGGCCAGGACTCACCGGCGTTTTCCTCTTCCACCTCGCTCACCAGCCCAAACTCATCCTGCACCTCCTGGCGCCGGGTCACGGGCTCGGGAATAATGATGATCTCGTGAAAACCGCGATACCAGTCAACGCCAAGATGCAGGATAGGCAGAGCCGCCTGCAGTGCTAGAATGGCTTGCTGGCGCTCGCTTAAGGTAACCCCAAGCTGGGTCAGGGTTTTGCGCTTGAGCAGCTGACGGCCCAAGCTTATCAGAGTTTGTTGCTCACTCTCGGTAAGCCCCTGCAAGATCGGCACAACAGCAAGCGCCCGTAGCCACAGCTCTTCCTCTTCTTCGCTCATTTTCACCGTGCCACGGCCACGAAACCAGTTGAACAATCCCAGCACGTACACTCCTTCTCAGTTACAACAGTTTGACGAATCGTTTTGGCCGCTCCTGATATGCCTGTGCCAGATAGAAGCGGTGAGCATCTTCGCGTTTGATGCTGCAGGAAAGCTCCAGCTGACTGCATCCGGCTTCGCGAGCCTGACGCTCGGCCTCGCACAATAACGCAGCACCAATACCTCCTCCCCTTGCACCATCATCGACGACCAGCGCCGAGATCAGGCCCCATGCAGGTGCAACATGCAGTGGTTGCAGCCAGTGCCATACCAGCACGCCAACCACCCTCTCAGCCTGCTCGGCCAGCAAGACGCGGGTGGCCACATCCTGCCCCAACAGACGTGGCAGCAGCTCATCAGCCTCTGCAGCATACCCTAGTTGGGTAAAGAGGTGGGCCATGGCAGTGGCATCCGATGGTAAAGGAGCGCGGATAACGAGTGGAGCAGGGAACATTTGCATGATTGGCCTTTTGTTTGCTAACGAGATCCTGGCTGTTCCAGCAGACGCAGATCAGCATGGTAGCGGGTCTCTCTGGTCACAGAAAATAGCGCATGCCATTATCGCACCTCAGTTGTCAATTCACAAAATTGCAACAACGCAACATTTTTCGCTGGGAAGCGCCGGAACAACTCGATATGTTACAGCCCATGCATGGCGCACTATCGTGCCCTGCCGAACACTTCACCACAGCGTCAAACTGTTAATTCATTTGTTAACAATTGGCGTAACACCATGACAGCGAGCGAGACAGAGATCTCGCCGGAAGTACAATACAAAACAACAAAGGAGTTGTTGTAGATGAATGAGATCGTCAATGCCATCAACGGTGTGATCTGGAGCCCTGCGCTCATCTATCTGTGCCTGGGGGTAGGCCTCTACTTCTCAGTACGCAGCCGCTTTTTGCAACTGCGCCATATGGCCGAAATGGTCCGGCTGATGTTTGATGGCAAGAGCACGGATGCGGGGGTCTCCTCCTTCCAGGCGCTGGCCATGACCCTCGCCGGTCGCGTCGGCACCGGCAACATTGCCGGTGTTGCCACCGCCATTACCTTCGGTGGCCCGGGTGCTATGTTCTGGATGTGGATGGTCGCCTTCCTCGGCTCCAGCTCCGCCTTCGTGGAGTCCACCCTGGGTCAGGTCTACAAGGAGAAGATCAACGGCGAGTACCGCGGTGGGCCGGCCTTCTATATCGAGAAAGGGCTTGGCATGAAGTGGTATGCCTGGACGTTTGCCATCGCCACCATCTTCGCCTGCGGTGTACTGCTGCCGGGCGTGCAAGCCAACTCCATCGGCGCCAGTCTGCAGACTGCGTTTGATATCGATCCGAACGTGACGGCGGCCGGTCTGGCACTGCTGCTCGGCTTCATCATCTTCGGTGGCGTCAAGCGCATCGCCAACTTTGCCAGTACCGTAGTGCCCTTTATGGCGCTCGGCTACATCATCGTGGCCTGCGTCATCATCGCCCTCAACATTCATGCCCTGCCGGGCGTGATCATGCTGATCTGGAAAAGCGCCTTCGGTTTTGATGCTGGCTTTGGCGCCATTCTGGGTCTGGCCATCATGTGGGGGGTCAAGCGCGGGGTCTACTCCAACGAAGCGGGTCAGGGTACCGGGCCACACGCCTCCTCTGCTGCCGCAGTGAGCCACCCGGCCAAACAGGGTCTGGTGCAGGCGTTCTCCGTCTACATCGACACCCTGTTCGTCTGCTCTGCCACCGGTTTTATGCTGCTCATCACCGGCCTCTACAACGTGCAGGGACCGGATGGCGCAGCCATCTACACCGGCATCGCCGGCGTGGCTGCAGGCCCGGGTTATGTGCAGACCGCCATGGAAAGCATGATGCCGGGCTTTGGTAGCATGTTCGTTGCCATCGCGCTGTTCTTCTTCGCGTTCACCACCATCGTCGCCTACTACTACATCGCCGAGACCAACATCGCCTACATCAACCGCAAGGTGAACCGTCCCTGGCTGACTTTTGTGCTCAAACTGACCCTGATGGCCTCTACCGTCTACGGTACAGTCAAGACCGCCGAGCTCGCCTGGGGCATGGGTGATATCGGGGTAGGTCTGATGGCCTGGCTCAACATCATCGCCATCCTGCTGCTGCAAAAGACTGCCTTTGCCTGTCTGCGCGACTATGAGGCGCAGCAAGCCAAAGGGCTGGATCCGGTGTTCCACCCGGAGAAACTTGGTATCAAGAACGCCGACTACTGGGCTGGCCATCGCTCCGAAGACAACCTGGAGCAGGAGAAATCCGGTCACCCCTTCGAGCCGGATCTGGATCGCAAGATCTCCTGATGCCAGCAACTAAAACGCGTATAAAAAATGGCAGCCTCGGCTGCCATTTTCTTTTCCTGTTGTTCCACCTCAGAGTGCGTTGCGTCGTGGCCCGAATGGCAGCCGCCAGCGAAACAGGCTGTTGAAGGTGGCGCGCCACTGATTGGGGCGCCCCAGGATCTGCTTTTGCAACCGGGTCTCTTCTTTGAGCATCGCCTCGTCACTGCGGGCCCAGGCCTGACTGTAGAGCTGCTTGATCCCCGCCAGCGCATCCGGCGACTTGGTGATGAGGGTGCGGGCAAACTCCCGCGCTTCCACCAGCGGATCGGAGCAGACCCGGCTCACCATCCCGAGAGATTTCGCCTCGACCGCATCCAGCTCGCGCCCGCTCATGGCCAGCTCCATGGCGGTATCCAACCCCATCAGGTTGCGCATGGTGACGCTGCCGCTCATGTCGGGAATGATGCCCCACTTGATCTCCATCACCGAGAAACGACAATCGGGGGTGCTAAACCGAAAATCGGCGCCAAGGGCGATCTGCAAGCCACCACCAAAACAGACTCCCTGAGTGACCGCAATCACCGGCACCGGCAGCTGATGCCAACCATAGGCGACCCGCTGGGCCAGATTGGTCGCCTCGTCCGCCTCGCGCTTGAGAATATCGAGAGCGACAACCGGCTGGCGCAGCATCGATTTCACATCCAGTCCAGCGCAAAACGCGCGCCCTTCGCCATGCAGGATCACCGCTCGCAATCCCTTCAGCTGAGCAAGTTGCGTCAGCGTCTCATCGATAGCGCTGAACATGGCCCTGTCCAGCGCATTGAGCTTCTCTCCCCGCGACAGCACCACTTCAGCGATGCCGTCGTGGACCTCGCACTTGACCCTTGGTTTTTCCATCTCCGCTGTCCTCTCCTTGATCCCGATAATGAACACACTGGTCATACCACCAAGTTATCAGAGTGTGAACAGACGGTACAGCTGAGACTAAAGTCGGCTGGTCGGCGCGGTTCCCCTTTGTCACACTGGGCACAAGGGGTGCCCTATCCCGCCCGAGGACGCAGTCATGTCAATTCTGTTCAATTTTGCCAGACCACCATTTGACAGGCTGGATGCAGAGGCGCGTGAGCAGCTCTCCCGCCACCTCTCGCTCTGCTACTTTCGCGCTGGCGATACTCTGCTCAACGCGGGAGATGAACCTCCCGGGCTCTATCTCGTCATCAAGGGGGCGGTGGAAGAGTCGGCACCCCACCACCAGTTTGGTGACTATGGCGTCGACGATCTGTTCGATGTGCGAGCCCAATTTGACGGCCGCTGCCGCCATACTTTTATTGCGCTGGAAGACACCCTCTGCCAGCTTATCCCCCGCTCGGCCTTTCTCTCTCTCTGCGAACAAGATTCGCAGTTTGCCAGCTACTTCACCGCCAATCTGGCCGAACGCCAGCGTCAGCAGGAGCAGCGCGAACAGCTGGGACAGAAGAATCTGGCAGAATTTATCCTGACCCGCATCGAACCCGGTCATTTGCAAGCGCCGCTTATCGTCGACAGCAGGCTGTCATTGCTGGCAGCTACCGAAGCCATGGTCGCTCAGGGTACAGATTGTCTGCTCTACCCCGCCCACGGCGGTTCGCTCACACTGGCCACCCGCAAGACCCTGCTCCACGCCCTGACCCTCAAGGGACTGCCGCTGGAGGCGCCCCTCTCGGTACTGACCCCCACGCCGCTCATCGGTCTGCCACTGGAGAGCTATCTGTTTGATGCCCTGCTGCTGATGACCCGTCATCGCATCAAGCGGCTGGTGATCTGGCAGGGCAACGAGGTGGTGGGGATCCTGCAGCTGACCCAGGTGCTGGGACTCTTCTCGACCCACTCCCACGTACTGACGTTGCGTATCGCCCGCGTCGACACTCTGCCCGCGCTGGAGGCGGTCGCCCGCGAACAACAACAGCTGACCCGTTCGCTGTTTGCCCAGGGTATCCACACCGCCTTTTTGATGAAGCTCATCGCCACCATTAACGAGCAACTGATCGCCAAGGCCTTTGCGCTGGTGCTCCCGCCCGAGGTGCAAGAGAAGGTCTGTCTGCTGATGCTGGGCTCGGAGGGGCGTGGCGAGCAGATCCTCAAAACCGATCAGGATAATGCCCTGATCCTGCCGGAAGCGCTGGCGTGGCCCACCCAGGCAGCCGATCTGGCCGAATTCAGCGCCCTGCTGGAGCGCCTCGGCTACCCGCTCTGCCCGGGGCAAGTGATGGTGAACAATCCGGCCTGGGTAAAAACCGGCGATGAGTGGCAAAGCGCTATTGCCAGCGCCTGCACCACGGCCAGTGAGGAGGAGCTGCTCTGGCTGGCCACCCTGGCTGACGCCCACCCCATCGCCGGAGATCGTCAACTCCATCTGCCTGTTGCCAGAGCGCTGCGCGAGCAGCTGGCCGAGCGGCGGGATCTGCTGGCAGAGATGGTGCGACCGGCGGTGGCCTTTCACGCCCCGCTCACCCTCTTTGGCCGGCTTGAGCAGCCACCGGAAGGGCTTGATCTCAAGCGTGGCGGCCTGTTCCCGCTGGTCCATGGCATCCGGATGCTGGCCCTTGAGGCAGGCATTCTGGAGACCTCAACCCTGGGGCGCATCGATGCATTAGTAACCGCAGAACGGCTCAGCACCAGCTTTGGCACCAACCTGGCCGAAGCGTTTCGGCTCTTTATCCGGTTGCGACTGCGTAGCCAGCTCAAGGGAGGCAACAGCCGGGTACAGGTCAGCGAGCTTAGCCACAGCGAACGGGATCTACTGCGTCAGGCACTGCATCAGGTGAAGAAATTCCAGCAGTGGCTCACCTTGCACTTTCGTCTGAGGCAATAGCCATGTTGAGCCATCTTCGCCGCATCTGGTATGGCCGGGATTTCCGGCAAGGGGAGTTCGCCAGGCTATTCCTGCCCACTCCCGATGATGAGCTGGTCGCCCTCGATTTCGAGACCACCAGCCTTGATCCCGAGCAAGCCGAAATCGTCTCTATCGGTGCGGTGCGCATCCAGGACAATCGGCTGCTGACCGGCGAGGCCCTCACCATCAAGGTGCAAGCGCCCGCCACACTGAGCGAGCAGTCGGTGGTGATCCACGGTCTGCGCCATCAGGATCTGCAACAGGGTATGACGCTGGAAGCCGCGCTGCGCCTGCTGCTCGACTTTATCGGCCCGCGCGAACTGGTGGGTTATCACATCGCCTATGACCTGCGTATTCTCAACCTGGCTTGCCGTAAATTGTGGGGGTTGACCTTGCCACAACGAGGCATAGAGGTGAGCCAGCTCTATCACGATCACCTCTATCGCCGCTATCCCGATGCGGCCATTGACCTGCGTTTAAGTTCCATCTGCAGCCACCTTGAACTCCCATCCCTGCCAGCCCACGATGCCCTTGCCGATGCCACCACGGCCGCGCTCATCTACCTGCGCCTGACCTGTGGCTCGCCGCTCACTTATCCCAAAGTCTAATTGTCGACAGATAACATTTAATTCACATTTTGCTTACATGAGCAGGTTGCCTGCTCGTCGGGGTTACCCCATCAACCGCTGACACTCATATGTCATGGAGAACTGCAATGGAACAGCAAAGCTATCTGAGGATCCAGCAAGATCCCACCTTCCAGGAGCTGGTCGCCAAGCGCCAGCGTTTTGCCTGGGCCCTCTCGGCTCTGATGCTGGGACTCTACCTGGCGTTTATTCTGCTCATCGCCTTTGATCCCGGTTGGCTCGGTACCCCGCTCAGCGAGGGATCGACCATTACCCGCGGCATCCCGGTCGGAGTGGGGTTGATCCTCTCCTCTTTCGTGCTGACCGGCGTCTATGTGTTTCGTGCCAACGGCGAGTTTGACGAGCTGAATCAGAAGATCCTCAAGGGAGTGAAAAAATGAAAGGCAAACTCTTGCTGTTGGCCTCACTGGCCTCTTCACCCCTGCTGGCCGCCGATGCGATAAGTGGCGAGGTGCACCGCCAGCCCCTCAATATCTCGGCCATTCTGATGTTCGTAGTCTTCGTGGCCGCAACCCTGTTCATCACCTACTGGGCCTCCAAGCGCAACCGCTCGGCCTCTGACTACTATGCAGCGGGTGGCCGCATCACCGGCTTCCAGAATGGTCTGGCCATCGCCGGCGACTACATGTCCGCCGCCTCCTTCCTCGGGATCTCGGCGCTGGTCTACACCTCTGGCTACGATGGCCTCATCTACTCCATCGGCTTTCTGGTGGGCTGGCCCATCATCCTGTTCCTGATCGCGGAGCGGTTGCGCAACCTCGGCAAATATACCTTCGCCGATGTCGCCTCCTACCGCCTCAAGCAGACCGAGGTGCGCACCCTCTCCGCCTGCGGCTCGCTGGTGGTGGTCGCCCTCTACCTCATCGCCCAGATGGTCGGTGCCGGCAAGCTGATCGAGCTGCTGTTCGGCCTGCAATATCACGTTGCCGTGGTGCTGGTCGGTATCCTGATGGTGCTCTACGTGCTGTTTGGCGGCATGCTGGCCACCACCTGGGTGCAGATCATCAAGGCGGTGATGCTGCTCTCCGGTGCCAGCTTCATGGCCATCATGGTAATGAAATCGGTCAACTTCGACATCGGCACCCTCTTTAGCGAAGCGGTGAAGGTGCACGAGAAGGGCATCGCCATCATGAGCCCGGGTGGTCTGGTCGCTGACCCCATCTCCGCCATCTCGCTCGGTCTGGCGCTGATGTTCGGTACCGCCGGCTTGCCTCACATCCTGATGCGTTTCTTCACCGTGAGCGACGCCAAGGAAGCGCGCAAGAGCGTCTTCTTCGCCACCGGCTTTATCGGTTACTTCTACATCCTCACCTTTATCATCGGCTTTGGCGCCATCCTGCTGGTCAGCACCAACCCGGCCTTCAAGGATGCCACCGGCGCCCTGCTGGGCGGCACCAACATGGCTGCGATCCATCTGGCCAATGCCGTGGGTGGCAGCCTGTTCCTCGGCTTCATCTCCGCCGTGGCGTTTGCCACCATACTGGCGGTGGTAGCAGGCCTGACCCTGGCCGGTGCCTCTGCGGTCTCCCACGACCTCTACGCCAACGTCATCAAACATGGCAAGGCCAACGAGGCGGACGAGCTGCGAGTCTCCAAGCTCACGACCGTCGTACTGGGTGTGGTCGCCATCGGCCTTGGCATCCTGTTCGAGAAGCAGAACATCGCCTTCATGGTGGGTCTGGCCTTCTCCATCGCTGCCAGCTGCAACTTCCCGGTACTGTTCCTCTCCATGTTCTGGTCACGCCTGACCACCCGCGGCGCCGTCTACGGCGGCTGGCTGGGGCTGGCGAGCGCAGTCACCCTGATGGTGCTGGGCCCGACCGTGTGGGTGAAGGTGCTGGGTCATGCCCAGGCCATCTTCCCCTACGAGTACCCGGCGCTCTTCTCCATGGCGCTGGCGTTTATCGGGATCTGGTTCTTCTCCATCACCGACAGCTCCCAGAGCGCGGCTGACGAGCATGCCAAGTTCCTGCCGCAGTTCGTCCGCTCCCAGACCGGGCTGGGCGCCTCCGGTGCCACTTCCCACTAACGGGTAGCCATCACGCAAAAGCCGGCTTCATGCCGGCTTTTTTTATTACCCGTCAATCGGCTACACACCACGCTTGCCCCGATCAAGATCACAGTTCTTGCTAAACCTTTTGGGGGATCTGTGCCATAATGCGCGCCATTTGACAGATCAACCGGGACATTCCAGTGCTTTCGAGTAACAACATCACCATGCAGTTCGGCGCCAAGCCGCTGTTTGAGAACATCAACGTCAAGTTTGGCGGCGGCAACCGCTATGGCCTTATCGGCGCCAACGGCTGTGGCAAGTCCACCTTCATGAAGATCCTCGGTGGTGATCTGGAGCCCACTGGCGGTAATGTGAGCCTGGACGTCAACGAGCGCATCGGTAAGCTGCGTCAGGATCAGTTCGCCTACGAAGAGATGCGCGTACTGGACGTGGTCATGATGGGCCACACCGAGCTGTGGGCAGCCATCGCCGAGCGCGATGCCATCTACGCCAACCTCGAAGCCACCGACGAAGACTATATGAAGGCCGCCGAGCTGGAAGGTCTGGTCGCCGAATATGACGGCTACACCGCCGAAGCGCGCGCAGGCGAGCTACTGCTGGGTGTCGGCATTCCGCTCGAGCAGCACAACGGTCCGATGAGCGAAGTGGCGCCGGGCTGGAAACTGCGGGTGCTGCTGGCACAGGCGCTGTTCTCCAACCCTGACATCCTGTTGCTGGACGAACCGACCAACAACCTGGACATCAACACCATTCGCTGGCTGGAGCAGGTGCTCAACGATCGTGAAAGCACCATGATCATCATCTCTCACGACCGTCACTTCCTGAACTCCGTCTGTACCCACATGGCTGATCTGGACTACGGCGAGCTGCGCGTCTACCCGGGCAACTACGACGACTATATGCTGGCCGCCACCCAGGCGCGCGAGCGTCTGCTGGCCGACAACGCCAAGAAGAAGGCCCAGATCGCCGATCTGCAATCCTTCGTCTCCCGTTTCAGCGCCAACGCCTCCAAGTCCCGTCAGGCGACCTCCCGTCTCAAGCAGATCGACAAGATCAAGATTGAGGACGTCAAGGTCTCCAGCCGCCAGAACCCCTTCATCCGCTTCGAGCAGGACAAAAAGCTCTATCGCAACATCCTGGAAGTGGAAGGTGTATCCAAGGGTTATGGCGACGGTCCCCTGTTCAAGGGCCTCAACATGATGATGGAAGTGGGCGAGAAGGTAGCCATTCTGGGTACCAACGGTATCGGTAAATCCACTCTGATCAAAACCCTTGTCGGCGCACTGGCTCCGGACACCGGCACCATCAAGTGGTCCGAGAACGCCCAGATCGGTTACTACGCTCAGGATCACGCCGAAGATTTCGACACCGCTCTCAACGTGTTCGACTGGATGGCCCAGTGGAAACAGGAGAACGAAGACGAACAGGCGGTACGCTCCATACTGGGCCGTCTGCTCTTCTCTCAGGACGACATCAAGAAGCCGGTCAAGGTGCTCTCCGGTGGTGAACAGGGTCGCATGCTGTTCGGCAAGCTGATGATGCAGCGCCCCAATATCCTGATCATGGATGAGCCAACCAACCACCTGGACATGGAATCCATCGAATCCTTGAACATGGCGCTGGAGCTCTACCAGGGAACCCTGATCTTCGTCTCCCACGACCGCGAATTCGTCTCCTCTCTGGCGACCCGCATCCTGGAGCTGACTGAAGATGGCATCCGCGACTTCGGAGGCACCTACGAGGATTACCTGCGCACTCAGGGCGTGGTGTAACCCCGCCCAGCACAAGCTCGCTATGAAAAACCGGCACTTATTGTGCCGGTTTTTTTGTGTCCCATGTTTATGGCGACTGATAT
>NZ_CAWMDN010000056.1:0-869 GCF_963866575.1 Aeromonas sp. L_1B5_3 | reverse complement strand
GTTCCTTGACTCCCAACACCGCGTACTGGCTTTTGAGGAACTGTTTCGCGGCACCTTGGACAGCGCCAGCATCTACCCACGGGAAGTAGTCAAGCGGGCCCTGATACTCAACTGCGGGGCCATCATCGCAGTGCACAATCACCCAAGCGGTGACCCTGAACCCAGCCAATCTGACCGGGTCTTTACCCAAGCCCTCAAGGAGGCCTTGGCGCTGGTCGATGTGCGATTGCTCGACCATCTGGTGGTCGGTGCCGAGGGCGTGGTCTCGCTGGCCGAAAGAGGTCAGCTATGACTCTAACCCTAGGTAAGTCACACCTCACCACCCTCGACATCCTCCTCGAGCTGCGCGGCTGGCTTGCAGACAACGTCGAGATGCAGGCCGAGCCTGCCATCGTGGCTCACCTGCCTAACGGCTATCAGCTCACCCAGAGCGATTGTGTCGAGGCCATTGATGCACTGCTCCATCAGCTACGCCCTTAACCGAGCCAAGAAGGGATAAACACCATGCGATTACCCAATCCCTATTCCCTTGAGGAAACCCTCGAGAAGCTACGCCATAGGCTAGCAGCCGCCTGCAACGAGGATGCGCTGACATTGCTGGAGAAGGCCGTCACCAAGGCACATGATGACGAGGCCTATGCCAAGCATTTTGAAGAGACCTTGCTGCAGGGATCCACCATCGAGATCCGCGAGTGTCTCAGCTGCTTTGGTGACTACTTTGAGCGATCCCGAGACACGCCGCCCTATTACCCGCATCACGATGCCGTCAACGGCATTGATGGTGCACTCTACGCCATCCTGTTCGATGCGGCTCTCCCCAGCACAGAGCAGGCGCACGAATAACGCCAGCATTCCCAAACCCGGATCAT
>NZ_CAWMDN010000055.1:0-268 GCF_963866575.1 Aeromonas sp. L_1B5_3 | reverse complement strand
GGGAAGGTGCGAACAAGTCCCTGATATGAGATCATGTTTGTCATCTGGAGCCATGAAAAAGGGTTCATCATGAGTCATCAACTTACCTTCGCCGACAGTGAATTCAGCAGTAAGCGCCGTCAGACCAGAAAAGAGATTTTCTTGTCCCGCATGGAGCAGATTCTGCCATGGCAAAACATGGTGGAAGTCATCGAGCCGTTTTACCCCAAGGCTGGTAATGGCCGGCGACCTTATCCGCTGGAAACCATGCTACGCATTCACTGCATGC
>NZ_CAWMDN010000054.1:0-268 GCF_963866575.1 Aeromonas sp. L_1B5_3 | reverse complement strand
AGAGTGACCCCTTACCCCATGAGGAGGCTCAAGATGCCCAAACAACCGATAGCCGTTGAGCTGGAGGCGATTAATCGAGAGGGGGAGACGCAAGTGGTGCGCGGCAGTAGCCTGGCGGTTCAGGGCTACAGCGTCTACCTGCGAGCGATGGAGGCCAGCGGTCTTGCCCTGGCGACCTGGGTAGCTGACTACGACACCATTGGTCCCGCCTATGAACTAGCGGAACGGCTGAGTATTGCACTCGCTATCCCGCTCAACGTACTGGTCC
>NZ_CAWMDN010000053.1:0-624 GCF_963866575.1 Aeromonas sp. L_1B5_3 | reverse complement strand
TGCACGCCTCGGCATAGGCACGCATATTGGCCGGGAACCGCTCCTTGAACATCAAGGCGATCCCCTTGCCCATGACACCGACGGTGTTGACGGTATTCACCAGTGCTTCCACCGGAGCATCCAGCAGATTGCCTGTTGTATATCGAATCATCTGAAATACCACCCATCACGGACATAGACGGGGCGCGCGACCCCCACCCGATTCATGCATTGTTCCACGCGGTTCTTTATCTCTTCGTTGTAACACACCACGCCCAGCAACGCCTCGATGGGGCAATGTTGATGGATCAAGGCCTCGGCCTGGTAGCCCCAGTTCAGCCATGCGATGCAGGCTGGAAACCAGGATCAAGATTTCATCATTTTCACGCCGGGGAACACCGCGCCCCGAGTGAATATTGCTGAGCATGGGTGAAAACGGCGTGAAGTAGAAGGGCACATAGTCATTCAACACGCCGTAAGGAGCCAGCGGCACCGGATGGCGTGCGCGCTTGGCAACCAGCTCCGGCAGCCCGATATGCACCCATTGCGGGTTTTGCTGCTGACCATTCCCCGCCCACAGGCCATGGGTCAGGATCCATTCCAGATTATCCCGATGCACGATCCGAAATATCAGCGCCTTCTGCG
>NZ_CAWMDN010000052.1:0-820 GCF_963866575.1 Aeromonas sp. L_1B5_3 | reverse complement strand
GGCACTGTTGCAAATAGTCGGTGGTGATAAACTTATCATCCCCTTTTGCTGATGGAGCTGCACATGAACCCATTCAAAGGCCGGCATTTTCAGCGTGACATCATTCTGTGGGCCGTACGCTGGTACTGCAAATACGGCATCAGTTACCGTGAGCTGCAGGAGATGCTGGCTGAACGCGGAGTGAATGTCGATCACTCCACGATTTACCGCTGGGTTCAGCGTTATGCGCCTGAAATGGAAAAACGGCTGCGCTGGTACTGGCGTAACCCTTCCGATCTTTGCCCGTGGCACATGGATGAAACCTACGTGAAGGTCAATGGCCGCTGGGCGTATCTGTACCGGGCCGTCGACAGCCGGGGCCGCACTGTCGATTTTTATCTCTCCTCCCGTCGTAACAGCAAAGCTGCATACCGGTTTCTGGGTAAAATCCTCAACAACGTGAAGAAGTGGCAGATCCCGCGATTCATCAACACGGATAAAGCGCCCGCCTATGGTCGCGCGCTTGCTCTGCTCAAACGCGAAGGCCGGTGCCCGTCTGACGTTGAACACCGACAGATTAAGTACCGGAACAACGTGATTGAATGCGATCATGGCAAACTGAAACGGATAATCGACGCCACGCTGGGATTTAAATCCATGAAGACGGCTTACGCCACCATCAAAGGTATTGAGGTGATGCGTGCACTACGCAAAGGCCAGGCCTCAGCATTTTATTATGGTGATCCCCTGGGCGAAATGCGCCTGGTAAGCAGAGTTTTTGAAATGTAAGGCCTTTGAATAAGACAAAAGGCTGCCTCATCGCTAACTTTGCAACAGTGCC
>NZ_CAWMDN010000051.1:0-1900 GCF_963866575.1 Aeromonas sp. L_1B5_3 | reverse complement strand
CTGCTCATTGTCGTGGATAAGCTGCTGACCGGTTTTGATGCCCCCTCTGCCACCTACCTCTATATCGACAAGAAGATGGCTGATCACAACCTGTTCCAAGCCATCTGTCGGGTGAATCGGCTGGATGGTGACGACAAGGAGTACGGCTACATCATCGATTACAAAGACCTGTTCAAGTCGCTGGAGAAGACGGTCAACGACTATACGGCCGAGGCCTTCGCGGGTTATGACAAGGAGGATGTGGCCGGGCTGCTCAAGGATCGACTGGCGCAGGCCAAAGAGGATCTGGATAACGCTCTGGAAGCCGTCCGTGCATTGTGTGAGCCGGTGAAGGCGCCCAAGTCGCAACTCGATTATCAGCATTATTTCTGTTGTGAGCCGGGAGCCGATGAAGAGACGTTGAGCGAGAAAGAGGCATTGCGGCTGACCCTCTATCAGTTGGTGGCCAAGTTGATCCGCGCCTTTACCAATCTGGCGGGTGAGCTGGAGGAGGCGGGTTACAGCGCCTCGCAGGCCGCCTCGATCAAGCAGGAGGTCGAACACTTCGCCAAGGTCCGGGATGAGATCAAGCTGGCCAGTGGTGATCTGGTGGATATGAAGCAGTTCGAGCCGGGCATGCGCCAGATGCTGGATCTGTGGGTGGATGCCGACCCCAGCGAGACGCTGATGGACTTTGAGGAGCTGGGGCTGCTGGAGCTCATTATCCAGCGCGGCCCCGAGGCGCTGGATGGGTTGCCCAAGGAGATGCG
The DNA here is from genome assembly GCF_963866575.1 of Aeromonas sp. L_1B5_3. NCBI lineage: Bacteria > Pseudomonadati > Pseudomonadota > Gammaproteobacteria > Aeromonadales > Aeromonadaceae > Aeromonas > Aeromonas sp. L_1B5_3. The sequence continues at coordinate 1,151 of NZ_CAWMDN010000051.1, read as the reverse complement.
CGACAATCAGGAGTCGATGGCCGAGGCGATTGAAAACAACGTGCGCCGGACCATCGTCGATGAGAACCCGGTCAACCCCAAATACTACGAGAGGATGTCGGTGCTGCTCGATGAGCTGATCGATCTGCGCCGCCAGCAGGCCATCTCCTATCAGGAGTATCTGGAAAAGGTCCGCGAGCTGGCCAAGCAGGTGAAATATCCACAGAGCCATAGCCAGAGCGCCTACCCAGAGAGCATAGACACGGCAGCCAAACGGGCACTCTATGACAATCTGGGCAAGGATGAGCTGCTGGTGGCCAGGATTGATACCGCCGTGCGTTATACCAAGAAGGCCGATTGGTATGGCGATCGCTTCAAGGAGCGGGAGATCGCGTTTGCCATTGCCGAAGAAACCAAGGGATACGATGTGACCGTTGCCGAGGTGATGGAGCTGGTGAAAGCGCAGCAGGAGTACCACTGATGCCCCTGATCACCATTGGTGAGCTCACGCTGGAGTTGCAGCATAAGGGGATCAAGAACCTGCACATCAATGTGCTGCCCCCTGATGGTCGCGTGCGCGTCTCGGCCCCGGCGTCGCTGTCACAGACGGCCATCAGAATGGCCGTGGTCAGACGCTTGCCGTGGATCCGGCAGCAACAGGCCCACTTTCAGGCGCAGCCACGTCAGAGCGAGCGCCAGATGTGCAGCGGCGAGACGCACTACCTTTGGGGACGGGGCTATCGATTGGAGGTGATCCCGGTTGAGGGAGCGCACAGCGTCAAGCTACAAGGGGGGTGGATCCGGATGCGGGTTCCCGCTCATTATGACGCAGCGAAGCGAGAAGCCTTGCTCCTGGGCTGGTATCGCCAATTGCTACGCCAGCGGCTGCCGATATTGATGGCCAAGTGGCAGGCCTTGCTCAACGTCACCCCTTCGTTTGTCGGTATCAAACGGATGAAGACCATGTGGGGGAGCTGCAAAACAGATACATCCCGCATCTGGATCAACCTCGAATTAGTCAAGAAGCCCCCCGAATGCCTGGAATTTATTGTGGTGCACGAGCTGGTTCACCTGTTAGAGCGCAAACATAACCAGCGATTTATCACACTGATGGATACCCATCTGCCCAACTGGCGCGAGCATCGCGAGAAGCTCAACAAGATGCCGCTGGC
>NZ_CAWMDN010000050.1:0-770 GCF_963866575.1 Aeromonas sp. L_1B5_3 | reverse complement strand
TGCACGCCTCGGCATAGGCGCGCATATTGGCCGGGAACCGCTCCTTGAACATCAAGGCGATCCCCTTGCCCATGACACCGACGGTGTTGACGGTATTCACCAGCGCTTCCACCGGAGCATCCAGCAGATTGCCTGTTGTATATCGAATCATCTGAAATACCACCCATCACGGACATAGACGGGGCGCGCGATCCCCACCCGATTCATGCATTGTTCCACGCGGTTCTTTATCTCTTCGTTGTAACACACCACGCCCAGCAACGCCTCGATGGGGCAATGTTGATGGATCAAGGCCTCGGCCTGATAGCGTTCCAGCTTGCTCAAATCTTCCGCATCACGCTTGAAGTCACGGCGCTGCAACAGTGGCCAGTCAATCCGCCCCAGATCGCCAAGATCGACATAGAAATTGGCCCACTGGTAATAGGCATGGCTATCGGTAAACACAAACGGTAGCCCCAATTCAGCCATGCGATGCAGGCTGGAAACCAGGATCAAGATTTCATCATTTTCACGCTGGGGAACACCGCGCCCTGAGTGAATATTGCTGAGCATGGGAGAAAACGGCGTGAAGTAGAAGGGCACATAGTCATTCAACACGCCGTAAGGAGCCAGCGGCACCGGATGGCGTGCACGCTTGGCAATCAGCTCCGGCAACCCGATATGCACCCAGTGCGGGTTTTGCTGCTGACCATTCCCCGCCCACAGGCCATGGGTCAGGATCCATTCCAGGTTATCCCGATGCACGATCCGGAATATCAGCGCCTTCTGCG
>NZ_CAWMDN010000049.1:0-874 GCF_963866575.1 Aeromonas sp. L_1B5_3 | reverse complement strand
GCGGCCAAACGCCGTCATGAAGCAGACCGCGACCTTGCTCAGGGCCAGCCACATCCAGCGTCGCTCACCGCCCCGCTGGTGCCGGGTTTCATCGGCATGGATGATGGCGGCAGACTGCACTTGCTGTTTGATGGCTTGGTGGGTCGGGGTGAGCATGGCGCTGACCCGGCCTTGCGCTTCACTGATGGCGCCTCGGCTAAAGCTCAAACCGAAGTGCTGCTTGAGCTGCTGCTGTATCTTGCTGATGCTCTGGTGGAACTGACCACTCTGCAAAGCGATATAGCTCAGCAGATTAGCCCCCATCTGGCTGTGGCTCACCGTATCGGGCAGGGCTGCTTCACTGGTGGTGACGCACCCACGGCAGGTGCCCCGATACAGCTGATGCTCTGTCACCACATAGCTGACCTCGGGCAGGTCAAACACCTGATGAACCCGGTAGGGCTTGTCATGGGACACCACCTGCTCACCACAGCAGGCGCACTGCCGGGCAGGATAGTGTGGTATTGCCGTCAGTCGGTCGTCCTCAGGATGACGTTCACGCCGCTGCCCCTTGTGGCCAGGCTGGGCACCACGAGCCTTGCCGGAAGCGGGGCGCTTGCGCGCAGGCGGGGTCCCCGAGCCATCAGTGGAGGGGGGCTTGGAGGAGTTATTGCTGTTTTGGTTGAGGCGGTCTTCAAGCTCGGCGATGCGCGCCATCAGCTTGTAAATCAGCTCGTTGGCTTGCTCGAGGGTCAGCGGCAGGCCGGGTGGTGGCGTAATGGGTTTGCTCATGACGTGATGGTGCCAAGCTGGCGGGATCAGGCAAGGGGCAACAGTGGATCAAGGGATGATCGTCTCACTTTTTCCTGTCAATGCCATCTGGGTGAACAGTTAC
>NZ_CAWMDN010000048.1:0-205 GCF_963866575.1 Aeromonas sp. L_1B5_3 | reverse complement strand
CCAGCAAGGCCACCTCACTACAGGTGGCCTTGTTCATTTCAAGGAGTCACTCAATGTCTGCCTTCATGATTGACCGCAAGGATTACCTAGCCTTTGCCGTGCAGCTACATCGCTTTTGCAATGCCCCCATGCCACCGCACTACACCCTGGAGCTACTGCGCACCCTCTGGTGGAACTCACCAATGGAGGTCACCAGTACCTGGAC
>NZ_CAWMDN010000047.1:0-398 GCF_963866575.1 Aeromonas sp. L_1B5_3 | reverse complement strand
TAGGTGCGCCCGGTCACGATAGGCTGGTCGGGGTCACCTTCGAGAAATGAGACGATAACCTCATGGCCGATGCGCGGAATGGCCATCATGCCATATTGGCCACCGGCCCAGCCTTGGGAGACTCGCACCCAGCAGGAGCTCTGGTCGTTGGAGCTGCCATATCTGTCCCACGGGAACTGCAGCTTCACCCGGCCATGCTCGTCGCAGTAAATCTCCTCCCCGTCGGGGCCCACCACCATGGCGATTTGCGGGCCATCCACCATCGGTTTTTGGGGTGCCTCGGGGCTGCCGATGCAGGCGCGCCAGGTGGTGCTCGCCTTCACCACGCCAAATTCGTTGTGGTAGACGGTCGGGCCGCTGCCGCCTTCTTCTTCTAAGGCTTGGGGTTGCTCACCGGT
>NZ_CAWMDN010000046.1:0-78968 GCF_963866575.1 Aeromonas sp. L_1B5_3 | reverse complement strand
GGTTATCAGTCTGGATTTATATGCTGTCTGATAAAAGCATCTGCAGTATGGTGCGAAGAGAGGGACTCGAACCCTCACATCCGTGGGACACTAACACCTGAAGCTAGCGCGTCTACCAATTCCGCCACCTTCGCATCACTGCGGAGGGGGATTCTATAGAGTTTTGGGGGGGCGTCAACAGCCAAAGGGGACTTTTTTCGCTGTTGACGCTTAAAGACATGCCAAAGGGACAAAACTTCAGCAATCTGCCCGAGTAGCTAGCTCAGTGACGACCCAATGCGCTCAGATACATCTGTTCGTACTGGGTGACCGAGTCGGGCCAGTTGAAGCGGGTGTTCATGGCGTTGCGCTGCACCTTGGCAAATTTCTCCTTGTCTTGCAGGAAGTAGAGCAGGCTGCGGCGCATGGTATCGAGCAAAATGGCGGCGGTCGGGTCATTGAAGCAGAAGCCGGTGGCATGCTCGGGATCGGCATCCCAGTCGACCACGGTATCTTTCAGTCCACCAACGGCGCGCACCAGTGGCAGGGTGCCATAGGCCAGGCTGTACATCTGGTTGAGACCGCAAGGTTCGAACAGAGAGGGCATCAGGAAGAAGTCCGCTCCGGCTTCAACCAGATGGGCCAGTCGGTCATCATAGGCATTGATGAAGGCGAGCTTGTCCGGGTAATCCCGGGCCATGGTTTGCAGTTGCGTGGCGAGCGCAGGATCGCCAGAGCCGACGATCACCACTTGTACCTGATGGTGGAGAAATTTCTCCAGCGCCGGGATCAGCAGGGGGACACCCTTCTGCTCGGTCAGGCGGCATACCATGCCATAGATAGGCAGGTTTGCGACTGGCAGACCAACCTCTTGTTGCAGACTCTCTTTGCAGACCTGTTTGCCGGTCAGATTGTCGACGCTATAGGTTGCGGGCAGGAGTTCGTCGAATTCGGGATCCCAGTCCTTGTAGTCGCAGCCATTGAGGATGCCGCAAAGGTCGGCAGCCCGTTGCTGGAAGATGTGTGCCATGCCGTGGGCACCAAGGTGAGTCAGCAGCTCCTGGGCATAGTTGGGGCTGACCGCATTGATCTTGTCAGCATACAGAACCCCGCACTTGAGCAGGTTGACATGGCCGTAGTCATAGTTGATGCGGCGCTCGTAGTCGGCGATCTCGGGCATGGCCCAGAACTGCTCCCGCCCGAATACCCCCTGAAACGCCGCGTTGTGAATGCTGATCACGCTGCGGGTCTGCTGGAAGAAGGGGTTGTGGGCATGACGGGTTTTCAACAGCAGCGGCAACAGGCCGGTGTGCCAGTCGTTGCAGTGGGCGATGTCCGGAGCGAAACCAAGTTGCTCGCAGGCATGGAGGGCTGCTGCCGAGAAGAAGGCAAAGCGCTCGCCGTTGTCCGGATAAGCCTGATTGTTTTCAGCATAAAGCTGGGGGCGGTCGAAATATTGCGGGCAGTCGATGAGATAGATGCAAACACCATCCAGCTCCATCTGGTAGATGCGATAACCGATATCCGGCAGACCCGGGTGGGTGGGCAGCCAGCGCGATGCCACCAGTTTTGCCTCATCCCGGTGCTTTATCGTCTTGTAGAAGGGGAGCATGATCCTGACATCATGCCCCTTCTGGGCCAGATACATTGGTAGCGCTCTGGCGACATCCGCCAGGCCACCAGTCTTGACCAGCCCCTCGACCTCCGAGGCAACAAACAGGATTTTCAGTGGGTTAATAGCCAACTCTTGCTCCCTTAGGTACCACCACGATACCGCCTTCGGATACGGTAAATCGTTCTCTATCGTGGTCGAGATTTTCACCGATAACGGTGCCTGGCGCAATTTCAACGTTTTTATCAATGATGGCGCGCCGGATGGAGCACCCTTCGCCAATCTTCACATCCCCCAGCAGGACGGACTCGCTGATGTGGCTGCAGGCACCGATGTTGCAGCGAAAACCGAGGATGGAGCGCTGGATCTGGCTGCCCTGAATGAAGCAACCGGCGGAGATGAGCGAGTTGGCGATCTTCACCTTGCACTCGTCACTGTCGATGAAGGTGGCTGGCGGCAGGGCCGGATAGTGGGTGTGCAGCGGCCACTTGCGGTTGTAGAGAGAGAAGAGAGGGTTGTCGGCTACCAAATCCATGTGTGCCTGCCAGTAGGAGTCCAGAGTGCCCACGTCGCGCCAGTAGACGTTGGGTTTTTCGCCCGGGATCACGTTGGTACTGTAGTCGTAGACATAGACCGGCGCCCTTGGGTAGAGGCTGGGGATCACATCCTTGCCAAAGTCATGGCTGGAGTTCTCCTCTGCGGCATCCCGCTTCAGCTCGCGGCAGAGCGCCTCGGTCTCGAAAATGTAGTTGCCCATGGAGACCAGGGCCTGGGTGGGATCGCCGGGAATGTGTTTCGGCTGTTTCGGTTTCTCCTGAAAGCCGATCATCCGCCCTTCGGCATCCACCTCGATCACCCCGAACGAGCTGGCTTCTGCAATCGGCATGCGCAGGGCTGCGACTGTCATGGCGGCATTCTTCTGCTTGTGGAAGCTCACCATCTGGCTCACATCCATCTTGTAGATGTGGTCGGAGCCGAAGATGCAGACATGATCCGGTTCGGCCCGCTCGATAAAGCCGAGGTTCTGGTAGATGGCGTCGGCGGTGCCGTCATACCAGCGCTTGCCCATCCGCATCTGGGCCGGAATGGGATCGATAAAGCGGTCAGTGATGCCGACGATATTCCAGCCCTTCTTCATGTGCAGATAGAGGGACTGGGATTTGAACTGGGTGAGGACGTAGATGCGCAGAAAGTCTGCGTTGACGAAATTGTTGAGGACAAAGTCGATTAGCCGGTAGCTGCCACCAAAGGGGACCGACGGCTTACTGCGGGTGGTTGTCAAAGGCTGCAGGCGAGTACCTTCACCTCCGGCCAGGATCATGGTCAAAATGCCAGCCATCGTATTTCTCTCCCTGAATAAACATGTATGAAAAGGTTTTCAACCTTCGGCATAAAAACACCCCTAAAGGGGTGTTTTTGCTGTGCTTCTAGTACCTTATCAGATTCCGGATGGCGCTCTCTAGCGGTTTTATTGTACTGCTTACACTTATTTACACTTTGCTCAGATAGACCTTGAATTTGGCGTCGCTGTTGCTCACTTCCGTCCGTTTGAAGTGTGCTTCCAGTATAGGCTGATAGCGCAGGAATGCGTTGGCAACTATGGTCAGGCTGCCATGGGGTCGCAAAAATTCAGGGGCCCTGGCGAGGAAGGTTTCGGTCGCCGCATAGAAGGTCTTGAGCCCGGCATGGAAAGGGGGATTGGAGACAATCTGATCAAAGCTTCCTGAAATGTCGGAGTAGACGTCAGAGGCATGAACCTCCCCTTGCAGATCGTTGATGGCCAGGGTGCGGCGGCTCGATTCCAGCGCCAGCGCATTGATATCCACCATGGTGACCTTGAGCTCGGGATTGCGCTTGGCCAGCACGGAGCCAATTACCCCGGCACCGCAACCGAAATCGAGCAGTGACCCCTTCATGGCCGGCACGGTGGCCAGCAACATCTGGGTGCCGAGGTCCAGCTCGGCGGCGCTGAAAACGCCGGGCAACGCCAGCACGGTCAGCTCGGTCTCGCCGGCCCTGCACTGATAGCGGCCAAACCAGCTATCCAGATCGAACGGGGCGACCGGTTTGCAGAGCTCGCCATGATAGAGAGAGCAGCGGCGCGCCGAATCACGCTTGATCGGTTTGTCGCCATAAGGGGCCAGCAGCTTGTCAGCGCCATTGATGCCGCCACGGTTTTCGCCGGCGAGGAACAGGTCGGCGCCCTCCTCCAGCAGGGGGGTCATCATGGCCAGCAAATACTGCGCCTCGGCTTTCGCCTTGGGCATCAGCAACAACAGGGCATCGAAGCGAGGAGTTCCGCCCAGCTGGTGGTCGAACAGAATGGCCTCGCCGAGGGCCGCCTGCTGGCTGCGGTAGTAGCAGTAATCGGTGGTAAAGACGGTCAGGGTCTGGGCCAGAGTGGCCAGCTGGCGGGGGTAGTCATCCTCCAGTGCGCCACAGACAAGTAGCCGCTTGCCGACAAAGAGGGCTTGGTTTCGTTCCAGCATCTGGCTGACGGCACTGATTGGGCTGCTCATCGGGTCTCTCCACGCAATTTTGGGCGGCCATTATACATAGCCCCTTTCGCCTTGACATTTATGCCGTGTTCCCGAAATATGCCCAGACACCATTTTTGAGCAGAGATGAGTCAATGCGGTTCAACGGGTTGAAACGAAAGCATAAAAAAAGCCTGAAATTCGGGCCTGCTGACGTTCGCGCGTAACCTCTCATCCCTGAGAAGATTCAAACCCCGGTTGCGCACATCGAACCGGGGTTTTTTATTGCCATATGAGCGTCAAACCGGAGAAGGAGATCCCATGTTTCAAGGTTCAATCGTTGCGTTGATTACCCCGTTTCGACAGGGAAAGCTGGATGAAGAGGCGCTGCTGCGTCTGGTTGAGTGGCATATCGAGCAGGGTACTCACGGCATTGTGCCGGTCGGTACCACGGGTGAGAGCCCGACCCTGACCCACGACGAGCACTGCCGGGTGGTGGAGCTGGTGGTCAAACAGGTCGCTGGCCGTATTCCGGTGATTGCCGGAGCGGGCTCCAACAATCCGGTCGAGGCGATCGAATATACCCAGTATGCCGAGCGGGTCGGTGCAGATGCCACCCTGCATGTGGCAGGTTACTACAACCGCCCCAATCAGGAGGGGCTCTACCACCACTTCAAGGCAGTGCACGACGCTACCAGCAAACCCATCATCGTCTACAACATCCCGCCGCGCGCCATCGTTGACGTGCAGCCCGCCACTCTGGCCCGTCTGGCCGAGCTGCCACGGATTGCCGGGGTGAAAGACGCGACTGGCGATCTGGCGCGCCCCTGGACCGAACGCCAGCTGATCAAAAAGCCCTTTGCCTGGCTCTCCGGTGAGGATGCCACCGCTGTTGCCTACAACATCGGCGGTGGTCAGGGCTGTATCTCGGTGACCGCCAACGTGGCCCCCAAGCTGGTGGCCGAGGTGCAAAATCTGGCGCTGGCCGGCAAGTGGCAAGAAGCGCGTGAACTGCAAGACAAGCTGATTCCGCTCCATCAGGCGATGTTTGCCGAGCCGAGCCCGGCTGGTGCCAAATATGCCGCTTCCCTGCTCGGTTTCTGTAGCGAAGAGTGCCGCCTGCCGGTGATGCCACTGTCGGAAGCGACTCGCGAGCGCATTCGCAGCGCCATGCAGCAGCTCAACCTGCTGTAATGCAAAACGGGTGAGCCAAGGCTCACCCGTTTTGTTTTCTGTATCAGATGGGCCGCTCAGCGTGCGTTGTGCAGCCAGTCGGCGATAGCCAGCTGCAGTGCGACATAATCCGCTGAGAGGAAGAGGTCAGCCAGCTCGGCGGGCCACTGGCGATCAGAGACCGGTGCGGTTTGCAGATGTGCCAGCAGGCTTGCCAGCTCTGAACCCCAAAGGGTCGGCTGCGTCAGCTCGGCCACTCGACGTTCAATCAGTGCAATCCCTTCACACAGGGCGGCGAATGCTTGCTGCCGAATATTCTCATTCTGCGGATTTTCCAGCCCGAGCTGCTCGTGATGCTGCCAGTGACTCAGGCCGGCGGCGATGGCGGTTACCACATCTATGGCTTCGCTGGTGGCCAGAGATTGCAGGGCCAGCGGCTTGCCGAGCCCGGCCAGCCGATACCCGCGCTGCGCCTTGGATTGCGCCCCCAGACGCACGCCACCCAGCCGGGCGAGGCGCTGCGCCAGTGCAAACAGCGCTGTGGTATCGCCCGACTTGAGCTCCAGTTCCAGCTCGTTGATCGCCGTGCGCCCCTGAGTGCCGACTATCTCCCCCTGATCCCAAGCCAGTTCAATCTCGGCACCCTCGAACGCGATCAGCCAGTGGCGGCGCAGGAAGTCGGTACTGAATTGCGCGACCAGTTGCTGCTGGATGCGGTCACGTTCTGTCACATCGGGCCAGATTTCTGCGGGAAAGGCGCTCAATGTCGGCAGATCGCCACCAATTGGCGCATTGTATTCGGGTCTGGCATGCAGGCCACCCACCGCCTGGCCGCGGCATTTGATGGTCTGTTCGGCGTAGGCGTCGCAGCGGCGAATGCGCAACCCCATGTCCAGACGACGCAGGTCGAGGGTCGGCGTGTCGAAATAGACGTTGCCGAGCTGCTGTTGTGATGATTCTTTAATCTCAAAAGAATTCAACAGGTTGGATAAATCTGCCGCAATGTCGCGGGCGACAAAAAACTTTATCTCGATCTCAGTTTGCATACTCATTCCGGGCTGGCAGGCAACTTTGGGGGGCAGGAATCGGGTCGCGGGGATATAATGCCCGCGAAACGACTAGATTAATTCGCGGTTTAATTGAGGGCGCAGTTCGGTTAACATGCGCGCCTCATAAAATCGTATCGAGTGTTTTTTCACCGACACAGGTTTGGCCATGCCAGTAAATACTATTTTGGGGCTTTTTGCCAAGTCCCCCATCAAGCCGCTGCAGAAGCATATCGTCAAGGTTCACCAGTGCTCCCAGCAGTTGGTTCCCTTCTTTGATGCCGTTGCTGAAGACCGTTGGGAAGATGCCGAGAAGATCCGGCAGCAGATCTCCCAGCTGGAAAAAGAGGCGGATATCCTCAAGCGTGAAATTCGTCTGAAACTGCCCCGCGGTCTGTTCCTGCCGGTTGCACGCACCGACCTGCTGGAGCTGTTGACCCAGCAAGACAAGATTGCCAACCGTGCCAAGGATATCTCCGGCCGCATGCTTGGTCGTCGCATGGAGTTCCCTTCCGAAATGCGGGAAGGCTTCATGGCTTACCTCAAACGTTGTATTGATGCGACCGCTCAGGCCGAGAAAGCGATCGGGGAGCTCGACGAGCTGCTCGAGACCGGCTTCAAAGGACGGGAAGTGGAAATGGTTGCCGAGATGATCCACCAGCTGGATCTGATCGAGGACGATACAGACACCATGCAGATCGGTCTGCGCCAACAGCTGCAAGCGGTTGAGCAGAACTACAACCCGATCGACGTGATGTTCCTCTACAAGATCCTCGAATGGGTAGGTGACCTGGCTGATCAGGCTGAGCGCGTAGGCGCCCGTCTTGAGCTGATGCTGGCTCGTTCGTAATCGACTGACTGGGTAAACACTATCAATGGACATTATTGCGAATTACGGCACCACTCTGGTGCTCGTGGCGGCCTTGTTCGGCTTTTTGATGGCCTGGGGCATTGGCGCGAATGACGTAGCCAACGCCATGGGCACATCGGTCGGTACCAAATCCCTGACCATTCGTCAGGCGATTATCATCGCCATGATCTTCGAATTTGCCGGTGCCTATCTGGCCGGTGGTGAAGTAACCGCCACCATCCGTAGCGGTATCATCGACAGCAATGCCTTTGTCGATAGCCCGGATCTGCTGGTGCTCGGCATGATCGCTTCCTTGCTGGCTGCCGGTGCCTGGTTGATCCTCGCCTCCTACTTCGGCTGGCCTGTCTCCACCACTCACTCCATCATCGGCGCTATCGTCGGTTTCGCCGTGGTGAGCATTGGCCCGGAAGCGGTGCAGTGGAACAAGTTTGGCGGCATCGTCGGCTCCTGGGTCATCACCCCGGCCATCTCCGGTGTCATCGCCTACTTCATGTTCATCAGCGTGCAGAAGCTCATCTTCAACACCGATGATCCCCTGAACAACGCCAAGCGCTACGTTCCCTTCTACATGTTCCTGACCTCGCTGGTCATCTGCCTGGTAACCATCAAGAAGGGTCTGACTCACGTTGGTCTGCACCTGACCGATGGCGAAGGCGTCATGCTCTCCGTGGCCATCTCCATCGCCGTAGCGTTTGCCGGCTGGATCTATATTCGCGGACAGAAGTACAACCCGCAGGATGACAGCAAGATGCACTTCGCCAACGTGGAGAAGGTATTCGGCATCCTGATGGTGATCACCGCTTGTGCCATGGCGTTTGCCCACGGCTCCAACGATGTGGCCAATGCCATCGGCCCGCTCTCTGCGGTGGCCTCTATCGTGGCTTCCGGTGGCGAGATTTCCGGTCAGGCCGCCATTGCCTGGTGGATCCTACCCCTCGGCGGCATCGGTATCGTGATCGGTCTGGCCACCATGGGCGAGAAGGTGATGGCGACTGTCGGCACCGGCATCACTCATCTGACCCCGAGCCGTGGTTTCGCCGCCCAGCTGGCCACTGCCGCTACCGTGGTGATCGCCTCCGGTACCGGTCTGCCCATCTCCACCACCCAGACTCTGGTTGGCGCGGTCATGGGCGTGGGTCTGGCGCGCGGTATCGCGGCGCTGAACCTGGGTGTGTTGCGCAACATCGTGGTCTCCTGGGTCATCACCCTGCCGGCAGGTGCCATTCTGGCCATCGGTATCTTCTACGTGCTGCAGGCCTGTTTCTCCTAAGAGAGCGGCCCTCAGCAACAAAAAGCCCGAGTCATCGACTCGGGCTTTTTTATTGTGCGCGGGAGCAGAGTGCAGCTCCCTTTGCATATCAGCCTTAGAGGCTGGCGCAGATCTGCCAGAGGTCGTACTGGATGGCGGCGGCCGTCACTTCCCGACCAGCTCCCGGCCCCTGAATCACCAGCGGGTTGGTGCGGTAGCTGTCGCTCTCGATGGCGAAGATGTTGTCGCACGGCAGCAGGTTGGCAAACGGGTGGTGCGGCTCCAGCGCCTCCAGCCCGACCCGTGCTTTGCCGTCATGTTCAAAACGAGCCACGTAGCGCAGCACCTTGCCAAGCCGCTTGGCCCCCTCGAAGGCGGTCTGGATCGGGCCATCCAGCTCTTTCAGCCGGTCCATGAACTGATCCGGGGTTACCTTGCGCAGCGGGACGGGCACCAGATTCTCCAGCTCGATATCGGCGGAGTCGAGCTCGAAGCCCGCCTCCCGCGCCAGAATGAGCAGCTTGCGACGCACATCCTGACCGGAGAGATCCTCGCGGGGATCCGGTTCGGTCAGGCCGTGCTGCCACGCCTCATCTACCAGCTCGGAGAAGGGGCGGGTGCCGTCATACTGCTGGAACAGCCAGGAGAGGGTGCCGGAGAAGATGCCGGAGACTCCCTGAATACGGTCGCCGCTCTGGCGCAGCATCTGGATGCTGGACTGGATCGGCAGGCCAGCGCCCACGGTGGCGTTGTAGCGCCACTGCACCTGATGGTCGCGGCAGGTCTGTTTGATGCGCTGGTAGAACTCGCTGTCGGCGGCCCCGGCAAACTTGTTGGCAGCGATGATGTGAATGCCGAGCTGGGCGAAGTCGGGGTAGTAGCGGCTCACCGTTTCGCTGGCGGTCAAATCGATGGCGATCAGGGTGTCGAAGCTGTGTTGTTCCAGCTGGGCCAGCAGTTCGGGCCAGATCAGTGCTTTGGGGGCAAAGTTGTCCTGCACTTTGAGCGGATCCAGTCCCTCTTCATCGAGCAGGCCCCCTTCCGAGCTGAACACTCCGTAGAGGGTGAGCGCCAGATTGAGTTCATGTTCGAGCCGTGCCTTTTCGCGGGCATAGAGGCTCAGCCAGTGGCCGCCGATATTGCCCTTGCCGAACACCACCAGTCCGACCCGATTCGGGCGGCTGAACAGGGCGCTGTGCATGGCGATGAGCAGGGGTTCCAGCACTACCTGACGCAGCACGGCCACCAGGCTCAGGCCATCTTTGGCCACCTGGACGAACTCCAGCGGCTGATCCGCCAGCAGCTGGTAGAAGCGGTGGCACTGCTCGGCATTGTCGGTCACGCCTGCCCCTACCAGCGCTACCAGACTGTATCCCTCTTTCTGGATGAGGCCGGTGAAGCTCCCTTGCAGCTGGAAGTCCCGCAGCAGCTCAAAGGCGCCCTGTGCTACCTCAAGGGTGTAGGCGAGGCGCAGCACCCTGCGATCCGGCTGGCGTTGCAGGGTGAGCGGATTGAGTCGGTGACGGGCCAGATGGGCCTCGATGGTGGCCACCGTTTGCTCATAGTTGGTCTGTGGCAGCACCTTCAGCTCGATGAGGGCGATCTGATCCACCGAGGAGACGATGCGAGCACCGCCGGAGCGGGGGGCGCGGCGCAGGATGTGGGTGCAGCCCTCGTCAGGGTTGTAGCTGCAGCGCAGGGTGAGGCGCTGACGACTGTCAGCCACCGGTTGCAGAGTACGGGAGTGCAAGACCGAGGAGCCGAGGCGGGCCAGCTCGTTGGCTTCGGCGAGGCTCAGGCGCTCCAGCAGACGCGCCTCCTTCACCCGGCGCGGGTCGGCGCTGTAGACCCCGGCCACGTCGCTCCAGATGGTGGTGGATTCGCCGTCCGCCAGCAGCGCCAACAGGCTGGCGCTGTAGTCGGAACCGTTGCGACCGAGCAGCAGTGAGCGGCCTTCCATGTCGGCAGCGATAAAGCCGGTTACCACGATACGACCGGCATGCTCCGCCAGTCGCGCTTTGAGCAGTTCGCTGGAGAGCGCAGCATCCACCTTGACCAGAGCGCCATCCTCGGCGCGCAGGAAGCTGCGGGCATCGAGCCAGATAGCCTTGTCGCCGCGGCTGGTGAGCAGGGCAGCCAGCAGGCGAGCCGACCACACCTCGCCAAAGGCGAGCAGGCCGTTGCGGGCGAAGCGGTCAAACTGTCCCTCAAGCGTCTTGGCGATGAGCTGCATGTCGTCGGCCAGCTGTTTGCTCAGATCGAGCTGCAGTTCGCCCTCCAGCAGGCCGTCGATCAGCCCCTGCTGATAGGCGTGGAGGGCGGAGATGGCTTCACCAGCAGCTTCATCCCCCGCTTCGGCCAGCTCCACCAGCTGGATCAGGCGGTTGGTGGTCTTGCCGGCGGCGGAGACCACGATCAGTTCATCCCCACCCACCTGTTGTTCAACGATGCTGGCGACCCGGCGATAACAGACCGGATCCGCCAGACTGCTGCCACCGAATTTGTGGACGTGACGTCGCTTCAAGCCTGCTTCTGTTGCCACCGCGATCTCTCCTTGTTGCTGCTGTTCCATTACTTCGCTACCTGTTCTGCCTGCTGCGCCTGTGCAAAAGCCTGTGCCAGATCGGCCACCAGATCTTCACCGTGTTCAATACCGACCGACAACCGCAGCAGCTGGGCGCTTATGCCAGCTGCCTGCTGCGCCGCCGGGGTCATGGCCCTGTGGGTCATGCTGGCCGGATGGGCCACCAGACTCTCCACCCCGCCGAGGGACTCGGCTACCGAGAAGAGGGTGAGGGCCGCAAGGAAGGCGCGAATGCCCGCCTCGCTGCAATCGAGTTCAAAACTTAGCATGGCGCCGAAGCCGGACTGTTGACGGCGCGCAATATCGTGGCCCGGATGGCTCGGCAGGCTGGGGTGATAGATGCGTTTCACCAGCGGCTGCTGTTGCAGGAAGGCGAGGATGCGATCGGTGTTCTCCTGATGGGTGCGCAATCTGGGGGCCAGAGTGCGCAGGCCGCGCAGGGTGAGGTAGGAGTCGAACGCCCCGGAGGTGAGCCCCAGACAGTTGGCCCACCACACCAGCGACTCGGCCAGTGCGGCCTCCTTGGCAATCGCCACTCCGCCCACCACGTCTGAGTGACCGTTGATGTACTTGGTGGTGGAGTGCACCACCACATCGGCACCGAGGGCCAGCGGCTGTTGCAGCAGGGGGGAGAGGAAGGTGTTGTCCACCACTACCTGTGCACCCACCTCATGAGCTGCACTGGCAATGGCGCTGATATCCACCACCCGCAGCAGCGGGTTGGAGGGTGTCTCGACCCATACCAGCGCGGGCTTCTGGGCCAGCGCGGCGGCCAGTGCGGCCTCATCCCCCTGATCGACAAACTGCACCCGGTAGTGGCCCTTGGTCGCCAGATTCTCGAACAGGCGCCAGGTACCGCCGTAGCAGTCGTGAGGGGCAATCAGCAGATCCCCAGCCTTGAGCAGGGCGGTGGTGACCAGATGGATAGCACCCATGCCGGTGCCGGTGACCACAGCGCCAGCGCCCCCTTCCAGTGCCGCCAGCGCGTCCGCCAGATTGGTGCGGGTCGGGTTGCCGGAACGGGCATAATCGTATTGACGGGGTTCGCCAAAGTCGGCAAAGGTGTAGTTGCTGGAGAGGTAGATTGGCGGCACCACTGCACCGTGTTGCTGGTCTGTCTCAATCCCGGTGCGAACCGCCAGGGTGGCCTTGTGGGTCATGTTTCTCTCCTTGATCTCTCTGGACGGTGGCCGCTCTTCCTGCCACGCTGCTTTTGCCACACGCAATCGTGCCAATGCTGGCATCATGATGAACCACACTACGCCAGCTTAAAAAGGCCGTCAACACTTCCAGACGTCTAAATGGCTTTGCTGTTGGATTGCCATTAATTTCCTTAAGGGTTAAAATCCGCGCTCACGGCTAAATGAGAACAGGTGAGTCATGGGAACAGAGTGGAACGGCGACTACGTCAGCCCCTACGCGGAACACGGTAAGAAGAGCGAACAGGTCAAGAAGATTACCGTCTCGATCCCGCTCAAGGTGTTGAAAGTGTTGACCGATGAGCGCACCCGCCGTCAGGTGAACAACCTGCGTCATGCGACCAACAGCGAGCTGCTCTGTGAAGCCTTCCTGCACGCTTTCACCGGCCAGCCGCTCCCTTGCGACGAAGACCTGCGCAAGGATCATCCGGACAGCGTCCCTGCCGAAGCGCGCGCCATCATGGAAGCGCTGGGCAAAGAGATCGAAGATTTCGACAAGGAATAACCCCCAATGACGCGGCCCTGGCCGCGTCATTGCTATCTGCCATGTCCCGCTTCAGTTTGCGCCACTATCACCATCACGTCTGCAGCCATAGCCACGACTTTGCCCAGCTGGTGATCCCCCTCGACGGTCCCCTCGAGATTGAGGTGCAGGGCCGGGGGCGCCGGCTTGCCCCCGGTTCTGCCTGCATCATCGCTCCCGGCGAGCGGCACGACTACGCCGCCGATCCGGCGCTTTCGTTTCTGGTGCAGGAGAGCGACTGGCTGCCCGGCGATTTGGCAGCCCGCCCCTTTATCGAGCTGGATGAACCCCAGCGTCACTACCTCGCTTTTCTGCACCGCATGGTGGCCGAGGGGCGGCAGGTGGCTGGCATGGAGCAGGTGTGGCTCTCCCTGCTGGCGGAAGGGCAGGGGATGCCGAGCGCAGCCACACTGCGTCTTGCCGCTCGCATCCTCAAGGTGCAGCGCCATATCGAGGCCAACCTCGCCGCCCCGCTGACCAATCAGCAACTCGCCGCCATCGCCTGCCTTGGCCAGAGCCAGTTCAAGCTCGCCTTTCGCCAGCAGCTGGGGGTGAGCGTCTCCCACTACATTCGCAGTCGGCGCATGGTGCTGGCGCGTACCCTGCTTGCCGGTACACAACTACCCGTTGGCGAGATTGCCAGCCGCTGCGGTTACCAGAATCAGGGGGCCTTCAGCGAGCGCTTCCTGAGTGAGACCGGGCTCACTCCGTCCCTCTGGCGCCAGAAAAACGGCCGCCTGCCGTAACGAAACGGCTGGACGCCGAAGACGGGATGCTCTCTTTGGGCCATGCTGCGGGTCATGTAAGGTGCACGATAAACAGGAGCCGAAATGGAGACGATTAGCTGGCAGGATTTCGAGATGGTGGAGCTCCGGGTGGGCACCCTGGTGCGGGTCGAGCCGTTCCCCGAGGCGCGCAAACCGGCCTACAAGGTGTGGGCGGATTTTGGCCCCGAACTGGGGATACGCAAGAGCAGCGCCCAGATCACCGCCCTCTACCAGCCAGAGCAGCTGGTGGGCCGCCAGATCATCGCCGTAGTCAACTTCCCGGCCAAACAGATAGGGCCGTTTCAGTCTGAATTTCTGCTGACCGGTTTCTACCGGCCTGATGGCGCCGTAGTGATGGCTATCCCCGAGCAGGCGGTGGAGAACGGCGCCAAGCTGGGCTGAGTTCACACCCGAACAGAGACAAGAGAGGCGACCCCGGGGTCGCCTCTCTTTTTGTTTTCTGTTGCGAGTCGTTACTTCAACAGGCTGAAGATCAGCGCCGATACCGCCAGCGAGCCGGTCAGCAGGATGAAGCCGTTGGTCCAGCCGTGACGGAAGCGGGCCAGCGCCTCCACCTTGTAGATGGCAATCACCGGCATGATGAACAGGATCATGGCGATGACCGGGCCGGAGAGGGTTTCCATCAGCCCCAGAATGCCCGGGTTGATGACGGCGGCACCCCAGATAGAGAAGAACATCAGGGCGATACCGACTTTGTCCGCCTTGGCCTGCGGCAGGCCGGTGGGCTTGGCGATCAGGCTTTTCAGGCTTTCACGGGCACCGAGGAAGTGGCCAAGGAAGGAGGAGCTGATGGCGATAAAGGCGATGAGCGGCCCCAGAGTCACGATCACCGGGTTATCTGTGATATTGGCGAGATAGGAGAGCACAGAGACGTTCTGGGCCTTGGCTTCAGCCAGCTGAGCTGGCGAGAGGCTCAGCACGCAGGAGAATACGAAGAACAGCACGAAGCCCACCAGCATTACTGTGGTGTTGCGCAGGATCAGGCCGCTCTTGGCTTCCGCCTGCTCGCCATATTCACGGCGCTGCACGTTGGCAAAGCCGGAGATGGCGGCGGCGTGGCTGAAGGCGAACACGGTGACCGGCAGCGCCAGCCAGACGGTGTTGAGGAAGCTGACCCCTTCAAACGCGGTCACTTCCGGCCATTGCCACTGAGGGATCAGGTAGCAGGAGAGCGCCGCCAGAATGGCCGCCAGCGGATAGACCATAAAGGCGAAGGCGCGCAGCATCGCTTTCTCACCCGCCAGCATCACGGCGATCATGGCAAATACCAGCACGCCGGAGAGCATCACCCGATCCGGGGTTGCCATGCCGAGCTGGTTGACCATAAAGCTCTCCACCGTGTTGGTCAGCCCTACCCCGTAGATGAGCAGGATCGGGAAGATGGAGAGGAAATAGAGCGCAGAGATGAGGCGACCGGCCATCTTGCCGAAGTGCTCCTCTGCCACTTCGGTGAAGTCGGCGTGGGGGCGTGAAGAAGAGAGCACGAAGCGCGCCAGCCCGCGGTGGGCGAGGAAGGTCATGGGGCCTGCCAGTACTGCGACGATGACGAGGGGCCAGATGCCGCCCAGACCCAGATTGATGGGCAGGAACAGGATACCGGCGCCAACGGCGGTGCCAAACAGGCTGATAACCCAGTGGGTGTCGTGACGGCGCCAGCGGGTGGTGCTGGCTGTGGTGGAGCAGGAACCGGATAGCTCCTTGGTAGCCTCTACAGATAAACTCATTACTAATTCACTTTTTGTTAGTGTTTTAATCTGAGTTTATTATGGTTTTTCGGGATTTAATTCTCAAAAAACGAGACTGAAACATATCACTGCCATTGCGGGGTTTAGCCAGCGAGATTGGGAATTGAATCTGGGTCACAGAATGCAACAAAACTGACATTGGTGTTTTTTGTGAAATATAAAACCAAAATTTGATCTGCGCTCGTTTTTTTATTTTGGCTAATTAGGTGTTTTCAGAATTACGTGAAAAATCGCACCATTTATCACCGACCGACTGTGATGTTTCACTGTCATTTTGCCGCTTTGCCAGCGTATCACGCTGTTCAAGAGCGCCTTGACCAGAGGATCACTCCGGTCATCACCCGGGGCAACTTCCCTGAAAAAGCAGGCGGCCATTGGGCCGCCTGCTTGTTTGGTGTGATGATATCGCTATCCGTCTAGTGGGCCAGAATGTTGCCCCAGGCGAGATCCGGATCCCCCATCACGATAAAGTCAGGGTTCTCCAGCGACTCGGTTTCGTTATAACTGAGCGGCTGCAACGCCAGGCTGAGGATGCGGCCACCAGCCGCCTCGACGATGCACTGGGCGGCGGCGGTGTCCCACTCGCCGGTGGGGCCGAGCCGCACGTAGCAATCGGCCGCCCCTTCTGCCACCAGACAGGATTTGAGGGAGCTGGAGCCGAGCGGGATCAGCTCGTAGTTGATGGCCGGGTTGAGGTGGCGGGTGAGCTTCTCCAGCTTCTGGCGGCGGCTGATGGCCACCACCAGCGAGTCGGGCTGGTCATGTTCGTGATGCATGGCGCTGATGGGCAACACCTCGCCGTTCACCTCCTTGAAGGCGCCGTAGCCGCGCACCGCCCAGTAGAGCACGTCAGACTCGGGGGCGTAGATGACCCCTAGCACCGGCACATTGTCCCGCACCAGGGCGATCAGGGTGGCGAAGTCGCCGCTGCCCGCGATAAATTCGCCAGTGCCGTCGAGGGGGTCCACCAGCCAGTACTGCCGCCAGTTGGCGCGCTGGCTGAAGGGGATGTCGGCCGCCTCTTCGGTCAGCACCGGCACATGGGGGGTGAGCGCCGAGAGCGCCTGTTTGAGGTAGGCATCGGCAGCAAGATCGGCACTGGTGACCGGGGTCGCATCCTCCTTCAGCTGACGCTCGAACTGACCGCCGTGATAGATGTCCTGAAGGATCCTTCCGGCTTCGCGGGCAATCTCTTTGACCCCCGGCACCCAGGCCAACAACTCCTGCATCTCGTTATCCTCTGTCTGTTAACTGCCCGTCTGCGGGCTACTCTGCCTGCTCCGCCAGCCACTTCTGGGCCAAGAGCAGGGCACTGATGCTGCGCGACTCGGTGAAGTCGGGCCGCGCCAGCAATTCATCGATCCGGTTGAGTGGCCAGGGGATCACCTCCAGCGGTTCGGGTTCGTCGCCGATCCGCTGTTCGGGGAAGAGATCCCGCGCCAGTAAAATGTCCATCCGGCTGGAGAAGTACCCCGGCGCCAGCGACACCTGTTTGAGCAGGGTCAGGCTGTTGGCGCCAAAGCCCGCCTCTTCCATCAGCTCCCGGTTGCCTGCCTCGAAGGCATCTTCGCCCGGGTCGATCAGCCCCTTGGGAAAGCCCAGCTCGTAGGAGTGGGTGCCGGCGGCATATTCGCGCACCAGCAGCAGGGTCTGCTCATCGAACAGCGGCACCACCATGACGGCGCCACGATTGCCGCCGCGCATCCGCTCGTAGACCCGCTCCTCGCCGTTGGAGAATTTGAGGTGGAGGGATTCCACTCTGAACAGCCGGCTCTCGGCCACGATCTCGGCCTTGAGGATCTCCGGTTTGCTCTTCTCCTGCTCCAGCTGGTCGATCGAAATCTGTTCGGGGGGGCTTTTGTGGTGCTCACTCATCAGGGGTGACAGCTCGTTAAAAAATCGTGCTTCAAGAGTAAACGACTCGCACACCGAACACCACGGGGCAGGGAGGGGAAAGGGGGAGGAAAAATCCGTTATACTGCCGCCCTGTTTTCCGAGAACCGCGATCAAGAGGCCCGATGCCACACTCCTGCTCCACCACCTTGCCATGGCACCAGATTGATACCGTCTTGCTCGACATGGATGGCACCCTGATCGATCTCCACTTTGACAACCACCTCTGGCAGCAGCTGGTGCCGGAGCGTTACGCCGAGCGGCTCGGGCTGCCACTGGATGAAGCCAAAGCGCAGATCGATGTCCACTATCACGCCGTCAACGGCACCCTCAACTGGTACTGCGTGGATTACTGGAGCGAGACCCTGGGGCTCGACATCCGTGCCCTCAAGCAGGAACTGCTGGCGAAGATCCAGTGGCGTCCCCATGCCATCCCCTTTCTGGCCGCGCTGCGCGCCGCGGGCAAGCAGCTGGTGCTTTTCACCAACGCCCACCCCGCCAGCCTGTCGGTGAAGGATGCGCAGCTGGGGCTCCGCGACCATCTGGATCTGATGGTGAGTACCCACGAGCTGGGCTGGTCGAAGGAGAGCCAGCACTGCTGGCAGGCACTGGCCGAGCGGCTGGCGTTCGATCCGGCCCGCACCCTGTTTGTGGATGATAGCGAGCGGATCCTGCGGGCTGCCGCCGACTATGGCATCGGCTATCAGTTGGCGATCCAGAATCCGGATAGCTGCAAGCCGGAGCAGAGCATTACCGCTTTTCCGGCGATCCGCGACTATGCCGAGTTGCTGCCGCTGGCAATCTGAATCAGTTCAAACAAGAGAGGGCTGCATCATGCAGCCCTCTCTGTATCTGAAACCTGGCGGTGAAACATCACAGCTCCCGGAACGGTCGCCGTTTCTCTTCCTCGATGACAATCGCCTCCAGATTGGCGATCCGCTCCTGCAACTCTCTGATGATCATATCCTGCCTGCCGAGGCGGTCGGTGATGCGGGCATCCCCCATTTGGTAGCGGGCCCGCTTGCCGAGATATCCGAACAATACGCTGATAAATACGATCAGGACTATGCCTGTCCACATGGTCATGTCACGACTCCTTGTCGTCTATAGACGGCGAAAACGCTGATGAAATCTGCTCTGTTTTCTCACAGCCGTCGGGCGGCCGCAATGGGGCCCATTTTCCCTTTGTGACGCAGACAGCTATTGCTGCCAGAGTGGCCGACCGACCCAGAGCGCCCACAGGGTGAGGTGCAGCAGCACGATAAACCAGAAGACCAGCCGGTAGCTGCGCTTCTGGGTCTTGTGACGCAGCCACTGGCGGGCCACCAGTGCCCCCGGCCAGCCACCGCACAGCTCCAGCAGATGGAGCCTCGATTCGGGAATGCGCCACTCGCCCCGCACCGCCTGCCGCTTGTCCCAGGCGTAGGCTGCCAGCGTCAGCAGACTCATGGTCAGCAGTGCGGCCAGTGGCCACCACTGCTGGCTGTCGAGGCCGAGCCAGAGGGTCCAGCCCAGCGGCAACAGCGCCAGCGCCATCATTGAGCCAGCTCCCAGCAGCGCTCCTCATCCTGCTTGAGGGTGCGGATCACCCTGGCCGGATTGCCCACCGCCACCGAGTCGGCCGGGATGTCGCGGGTGACCACGGCGCCAGCGCCAATGATGGAGCGCGGCCCTATGGTTACGCCGGGGCAGATGATGGCGCCACCGCCGATCCAGCAGTCATCGCCGATCCGTACCGGCTTGTTGTAGGCGGTCCAGTTGCGTCGTTCCAGATAGTTCATGGTGTGGGTGGCGGTGTAGATCTGCACGTTGGGGGCCAGCAGCACATGGCTGCCGATATGCACTTCGCCCACGTCGAGAATGGTGACGTTGAAGTTGAAGAAGGTCTTCTCGCCGATATGAATGTTGCGGCCGAATTCGCAGGTGAAGGGCGTGCTGATCCAGCAGGAGTCGGGGCAGTGGCCGAACAGCTCGCGGCAGATCTGCTGGCGTAGAGGGCCATCGCCCGCCGATGAACCATTGAGCCGGGCCAGTAGCGCCTGACCGCGGATCCGGTCGTTGGCTATCTCCTCGCTCTGGCCATCCAGCGCCCCGCCTGCCAGTACCTTGTCCCAGTCGCTCGCCATTGCTACCTCCTCATGCTGCAAGAGGGGGCAGTATACGTGACAAGCGCGAGAGGCGTCAGTCTGTCACTTCTGGCAGGTGATCCCCGTTATCCTGCCGGCCAGACGAGGGGCAGGATCAACAGGGCGGAGACGAAGTAGGGGAGCAGCACCCGCAGCCCCAGACTGCGACCGCCGATGCCGAGGGCCAGCAACCCCTTCACCAGCGAGTTAACCAGCCCGGCGAGCAGGATGCCGCGGGCCGCCACCTCCAGCGCCAGCTCCTTGTGGGAGAGTTGGGAGAGCGACAAGGTGATGGCATCCACGTCGGTGATCCCTGAAACCAGCGACAGCAGATAGACCCCAGAGTTGCCTACCTTGTCTTGCAGCAAAGTTGCCATAAAGCCGATCAGCGCCAGCAGCAGGCCGAACTTGATGGCGGTGGCCAGATCGAGCGGGTTGCTGGTTTCCGGCTGCACCGGGCCGTCAGTCAGCTCCTCGCGCTGGCGCCAGAACCAGAAGGCAAAGCCGTACACAGTGGTCGCCAGCAGCACGAGCGGGGCAGCGAGGCGCATCGCCAGCTCGCTGTGAATCAGCAGTACCAGTACCAGCAGCCGCAGCCACATGGTGGCCCCTGCCAGCAGGATGCCGGTGGCCAGCAGCCGCTCCAGCCCCCCTTGTTCCTTGTTGAGGCGGGCGAACTGCAGGGTGAGGGCGGTGGAGGAGGCCAATCCCGCCAGTATGCTGGTGAGCACCAGTCCGGCGCGGGTACCGAGCAGGCGTACCGCGAAGTGGCCACAAAAGGAGATGCCGGCGATCACCACCACCATCAGCCAGATCTTGAAGGGGTTGAAGGCGTCGAGGGGCCCCATCTCCTCGTTGGGCAGTACCGGCAGCAGCACCAGCGAGATGAGCAGAAAGCGCAGGGTGGCGTGGAATTCGGTTTCGCTGAGAAACAGCATCCCCTGCTGGATCTTGCCCTTGAGCCCCATCAGCAGGGCGGCCAGCACGGCGCAGGCCACCGCCTCGCTCGGGCTCAGCAGTACCGACATCAGCCCCAGCAGATAGGTGAGCAGCATGGCCACCGAGCTGGTGAGACCGAACTCTCCCTGCCAGCGCTGGGCCAGCCAGACCGAGAGGCCGCAACCGATCACCACCGCCAGCAGGCCGAGCAGCGGCAGCCAGGGGCCCAGGGTCGGCAGCAGCAAGCCGCAGACCCCGCCGAGCAGGCCGATGAGGCCGTAGGTACGCATCCCGGCGATGCGCTGGTTATCCCCCAGTTGGCGTACCTGCCAGCCCCGCTCAAGTCCGATGATGAGGCCGATGGCCAGCGAGACCAGGGCACCGTTGACGGGTTCTGCATTGATCCACATAACGACTTCCTTTTCGTCATCTGCCTGCTTTGTTCCCATGATGGCACAGCGCTTGAGGTCACAGAGGGGCGTGGCTCACAGAGTCTGCGTCTGGCTCCTTGTGGCGTGTGGCTGCCTGATATGAGCAAAAGAGATAAGCAAAGAGTTATTTCTTTCTTCTCGGCATAACAACTCCGCGGCATGCTGCTCTCAACCCAACGATATGGAGTATCACCATGAAACTGCGAATGACCGCTCTCTCCCTCTTCTCCGTGCTGGCCTTTGGCCAGGCCTACGCCGCGGAAGTACACCTGCTCAACGTCTCCTACGATCCGACACGCGAGCTGTTTCAGGAGTACAACTCCGCCTTTGCCAAGGAGTGGAAGGCCAAAACCGGTGACGATGTGGTGGTGAGCCAGTCTCACGGTGGCTCCGGCAAGCAGGCTCGCGCCGTAGTGGACGGGCTGGAAGCTGACGTGGTCTCGCTGGCGCTTGCCTACGACGTCAACGCCGTTGCCAAGCAAGGTCTTATCGCAGCGGATTGGCAGAACCGTCTGGCCAATAATGCAGCGCCCTACACCTCGACCATCGTCTTCCTGGTACGCAAGGGTAATCCCAAGCAGATCAAGGATTGGGGCGACCTGGTGCGCAAGGATGTAGCCATCGTGACCCCCAATCCCAAGACCTCCGGCGGTGCCCGCTGGAACTATCTGGCCGCCTGGGGTTATGCCCTGAAGAAGAGTGGCAATGAAGAGGGGGCCAAACAGTTTGTCGGCGATCTCTACAAGAACGTGAAGGTGCTGGACTCCGGCGCCCGCGGTGCCACCACCAGCTTTATCGAGCGTGGCCTTGGCGATGTGCTGCTGGCATGGGAGAACGAAGCCCTGCTGGTACTTGGTCAGCCCGGTGCCAGCGACAAGTTCGAACTGGTGGTGCCATCGGTCTCCATACTGGCTGAGCCGCCGGTCGCTGTGGTGGACAAGGTTGCCAAGAAGCACGGCACCGAAACGGTGGCCAAGGCCTACCTCGACTACCTCTACTCCGACGAGGGGCAGCACATAGTCGCCAAGTATCACTACCGCCCCAGCAACCCGGCGATCCTGAAAGAGACCGCAGATCAGTTCCCCAAGCTCGCACTCTTTACGGTCAAGGATATCGAGGGGAACTGGGATAAAGCCCAGAAGAAGCACTTCGCTCAGGGCGGTCTGTTTGACCAGATCTACCAACCCGGTGGCTGAGGCAGGTAAATCCGTTTAATCCCTTTGAACTGGCCCCTGTGCCAGCCGATAGGAGCACCAAGATGAACAAGATCCTCCTGGTTCCCGGTCTGCACAACAGTGGGCCGGATCACTGGCAAAGTCGCTGGCACGAGCATTTTCCCTACTGGCAACGGATGACGGGTCTGCCATGGGAGAAACCGGATCTCACGGTCTGGAGTGCCAAGCTGGCGAGCAAGTTGAGAAGTCGCCGCAGTCGGGTCCATCTGGTGGCCCACTCTTTCGGTGCCCTGACCGCCATTGCGGCAGCCAGATTGCAGCCGGAGAAGGTCGCCTCGCTCTTTCTGGTGGCACCGGCTGACCCGGCCCGTTTCGGGATTGTCGATGAACGGTTGGAAGGGCCGTTGCAAGTCTCCGCTCAGCTGGTGGCCAGTCGCAATGATCCCTGGATGAGCTTTGAGCGGGCCGAATACTGGAGTCGTCAGTGGCAGGTGCCTCTGTTCGACGCCGGCAGCGCGGGCCATATCAATGCCCAGTCCGGTCATGGCGACTGGCATCAGGGGTTGGAACTGCTTGGCTCTCTCTATCGCCGGGCCGAGCTAGTGGTTGCTCCGCAAGCGGCTTCGGCTATCAGAACTGTTGTTGTCTCTGCCATCGGCCCTTAACCAATGGCGGGATATGTTATCGGGTGAGCTGTTGCGAACCCTGCTCTTTGAATGTTGCGCTCCGTATTGCTCCATTTCTTAGGTCTTTTATTTATATAAAAGACCTTTTTTTATTTGGATCGCTCTAAAAGCCTTGTCCCACCGTTGTTAGACAAAAAAGTAATTAGCAAAGTCGCAAATGGTGTTTGTTGCTTAAAAGGAGAGTAAGCAGAATCGCTACATCTGATGTTTTTCATAACAAATGGAATCGTTATGCGATTTGGTTCTTACTCAGTCCTGCCGGGATTTGGCCCGACCCTCGGCTTTACTCTGCTCTATCTGGGCCTGCTGGTGCTGTTGCCGCTCTCGGCGCTGGTGCTGTTTGCCGCGAACAACCTCACGGCAGCCGAGTTCTGGCAGGTGATTGGTTCACCCCGGGTGCTCGCCTCCTTTCGCCTGAGCTTCGGGGCTGCCTTTGTCGCGGCGCTGCTCAACAGCCTGTTTGGCCTGATCCTGGCCTGGATCCTGGTGCGCTACACCTTCCCCGGTCGTCGACTGGTGGATGCGTTGATCGACCTGCCATTTGCCATGCCGACCGCCGTTTCCGGCATCGCCCTGTGTGCCATTTTCGCCCCCAACGGCTGGATCGGCCATCTGCTGGCGCCGCTCGGCATCCAGCTCGCCTACAACCCCATCGGCGTCGTTATCGCCCTCACCTTTATCGGGCTGCCTTTTGTGGTGCGCACCCTGCAGCCGGTGCTGCGAGAGGCTGAGAGCGAGCAGGAGGAGGCCGCCGCCAGCCTCGGCGCCGATCGCTGGCAGACCTTTATCCACGTGCTCTGGCCGACCCTGATCCCGGCCCTGCTCACCGGCTTTGCGTTGGCGTTTGCCCGTGCAGTAGGGGAGTACGGCTCCGTCATCTTTATCGCCGGCAACCTGCCGATGGTCTCGGAAATCGCACCGCTGATGATCATGAGCCATCTGGAGGAGTACGACTATGCCGGCGCCTCTGCCATTGCCGTGGTGATGCTGCTGATCTCATTTATTTTGTTACTGCTAATCAACAAGTTGCAGGCCTGGAGCTGGTCTCGTATCGGAGGGAGCCGGATATGAACGCATCGACACTCGCCCTTGAAGTCGCCCCTGTGGAGGTTGCTCCCGTGCGCAAGGCACCTCCAGTGATCCGCGAACCCCAGTGGGTCAAATGGCTGCTCATCACGGTGGGTCTCGGCTGGTTTGCCGCCCTGTTGCTGCTGCCGTTGGCCACCGTCTTTATTCAGGCGCTGAGCCCAGGGCTGGCCTTCTTCTGGCACGCCATCAGCGAGCCGGATGCCCTGAGCGCCCTCGGTCTCACCGCACTGGTGACGTTCTGCGCCGTTCCACTCAATCTGTTGTTCGGGATCGCTGCGGCCTGGGCCATCGCCCGTTTCCGCTTCCCCGGTCGGCAGCTGCTCATCACCATCATCGATCTGCCCTTCTCGGTGTCGCCGGTGATCGCCGGTCTGATGCTGGTGTTGATGTTCGGCAGCCGCGGCTGGTTCGGTGACTGGCTGAGCGAACATGACATCAAGATCATCTTCGCCACCCCGGGGATCATCCTGGCCACCACCTTCATTACCGTGCCCTTTGTGGTGCGCGAGCTGCTGCCCCAGATGGAGGCGCGCGGCCCGGAAGAGGAGGAGGCGGCCATTATGCTGGGGGCGAGCGGCCTGCAGATGTTCTGGCGCGTCACCCTGCCCGGCATTCGCTGGAGCCTGATGTATGGCCTGCTGCTCTGTACCGCCCGCGCGGTTGGGGAGTTTGGCGCGGTGTCGGTAGTTTCCGGTCATATTCGCGGCCAGACCAATACCCTGCCGCTGCATATCGAGATCCTCTACAACGAGTACCAGACCGGCGCCGCCTTTGCAGTGGCAAGCCTCTTGGCTCTGTTCGGGATCTTCACCCTGCTGGGTGAAACCCTGTTGGCCCGGCTGCGTGCCCAGCCCACCAAATCTCACTGATCACCGTTTTAAAGAGGCAGCCATGAGCATTCAGGTTCAACAACTCAACAAGCATTTCAATCAGTACGCGGCGCTGGCAGACATCAACCTCGACTTTCACGACGGTGAGCTGGTGGCGCTGCTCGGCCCCTCCGGTTGCGGCAAGACCACCCTGCTGCGGATCATCGCCGGGCTGGAGCAGGCCGACTCTGGCCACGTCATCATCCGTGGCGAGGATGCCTCGGATCTCCATGTGCGTGAGCGCAACGTCGGCTTCGTGTTCCAGCACTACGCCCTGTTTCGCCACATGACGGTGTTCGAAAACGTGGCGTTTGGCCTTAGGGTCAAACCGCGCAGTGAACGCCCGGCCGAGGCGGCCATTCGTGCCCGGGTCAAGGAGCTGCTGGAGCTGGTGCAACTCAGCCACGTGGCCGAGCGCTACCCGACCCAGCTCTCCGGCGGTCAGCGTCAGCGGGTCGCGCTGGCCCGCGCGCTGGCGGTGCAGCCCAAGGTGTTGCTCTTGGACGAGCCCTTCGGCGCCCTTGATGCCCAGGTGCGCAAGGAGCTGCGCCGCTGGCTGCGCGAGCTGCACGACGAGCTGCACGTCACCAGTCTGTTCGTGACTCACGATCAGGAAGAGGCGCTGGAGGTAGCGGATCGGGTGGTGCTGATGAACGCCGGACGGGTCGAGCAGATCGGCACCCCGGCCGAGGTCTATGACCAGCCCGCCAGCTCCTTCGTCCACAGCTTTCTTGGCAGCGTGAACCAGTTCCGCGGTCGGGTGGCGGAGCAGGGATTCGGTGTCGGCGAGCAGCTGCTCGGCGGGCCGTCGGCTTCTCATCTGGCCCACGGCAGTGCCGCCATCGCCTATGTCCGTCCCCATGAACTGGAGATTCTGCCAGCCGATGCGCCGGGCGGGATCCGCGCCACCATCACCCGTCTGTTGCCCATGGGACCACGCATTCGGGTGGAGCTGCGTGGCGATGGCGAGACCAAAGGGGCCCACTACGAGGCGGAGCTGAGCAAGGAGGCGGCCAAGCAGTTTGCTCCGGGACAGGGGGTACGGCTGGTGGCCAGACAGGCGCAGTTCTATCCCGATTACCAGATTTGATGTTGTGTTGCGGGTGGCATGGTTGCCCGGGTTCAGGCGCTCTGCCGGGGCATGATCCGGCCAAATAACAAAAATGAGGGGGTGACCAGCTTGTGTCACCCACTCTTCGCAGGAGGCGACAAGGTGAATTTTCAGCAGTTACGAATTATCCGGGAGGCAGCGCGGCGGGATTACAACCTGACCGAGGTGGCCAACGCCCTTTTTACCTCGCAATCCGGGGTGAGTCGCCATATCCGCGAGCTGGAAGAGGAGCTCGGTATCGAGCTCTTTATCCGCTACGGCAAGCGGCTGCTCGGTATGACCGAGCCTGGCAAGGAGCTGCTGGTGATTGCCGAGCGCATTCTCAATGACGCCAACAACATCCGCAAACTGGCCAGCACCTTTGCCAACCGCGACTCGGGCCGTTTGCTGGTGGCTACCACCCATACCCAGGCGCGCTATGCCTTGCCGCGGGTGGTAAAGGCGTTTCGCGAGCAGTTCCCGCTGGTACAGCTGGAGCTGCGTCAGGGCAGCCCGGAGGAGATAGTGCGGCTGGTGCAGACCGGCGAGGTGGATATCGGCATCAGCAGCGAGCAGCTCGACAAGAGCGAAGGGGTGGTGGCATTCCCCTACTACCGCTGGCACCACAACATCGTGGTGCCCGAGCAACATCCGCTGGCAGGCGAGCGGGATCTGACGCTGGCGGCGCTGGCCAACTGGCCCATCGTCACCTATCAAGCCGGGTTGACCGGGCGGGTGCGGGTGGATGAAGCCTTTGCTGCGGCTGGTATCGAGCCGCAGATCCTGCTGACGGCGCAGGACTCCGATGTCATCAAGACCTATGTCGAGCTGGAGATGGGGGTCGGCATACTGGCCGACATGGCGTTCGACGCCCAGCGCGATCAGGGGCTGATACAGCTCGATGGCAGCCATCTGTTTGCCCCCCACACCGCCTGGATTGGCCTCAAGCAGGGGCAGTTCCAGCACAACTTTGCCTGGCAGTTTATCCAGCTCTGCAACCCCGAGCTGGCGTTGGCGGATATTCAGGCCCGCGCCATGGGCAGCGAGCCTGCCATCGACTTCCAGATTTGAATCGGAAGAGAAGAGCAGAAGGGGAGCCAATGGCTCCCCTTCTTTATTGCTGGCAGAGGAGATTGCCAGCGAAAATAGACGGCTTCATATGAATTTTTTCACTTAGGTTTGCCAGTTAATTTTGTTTGTTATCCGGTACTTGGATTGCAGGATGGAATAAGTGACTGACCAAAGTCGATCCATTCAGGATAAAGCATGCCGTATAGCTACCTATCACATCTGCGTTGCAGCAAGAGTGGCGAGATCCATGATGCCGACCAACCCTGGCAACTGAGCCGGGCAGGTGCACCACTGCTGGCCAGCTACGATCTCGATGCGCTGAAGCGAGCCTGGCACCCGGCGGCATTGTCGGGTCGCCCGGCCAGCCTGTGGCGTTATCACGAGTTGCTGCCGGTGCGGGATCCCGCCCATGTTGTGACGTTGGGGGAGGGGCTTACCCCGCTGCTACGGCTGCCCACGCTGGGCAAACAGATCGGTATTCCGGATCTCTGGATGAAGGACGAGAGTGTCATCCCCACCGGCTCCTTCAAGGCCCGTGGCGCAGCGGTGGGCATCTCCCGCGCGCGTGAACTCGGCGTCACTCACTTCGCCATGCCGACCAACGGCAACGCAGGGGCTGCATGGGCGCTCTACGGTGCCCGCGCCGGACTGCGCAGTACCATCGTCATGCCGCAGGCAGCTCCCGCCATCACCCGACTGGAGACCTCACTCGCCGGTTCCCGTCTCTATCTGGTGGATGGCCTGATCAGCGATGCCGGTCGCCAGGTGGCGCAGGCGGTGGCGGAGCACGCCCTGTTTGATGCCTCAACCCTGAAGGAGCCCTACCGGATAGAGGGCAAGAAGACCATGGGGCTGGAGATTGCCGAACAGCTGGGCTGGACCCTGCCGGATGTGATCATTTATCCCACCGGTGGCGGGGTCGGCCTTATCGGTATCTACAAGGGGCTGCGCGAGCTGCAGGAGCTGGGGTGGGTCAAGGGTGAGCTGCCCCGGCTGGTGGCCGTGCAGGCGAGCGGTTGCGCACCCATCGTACAGGCGTGGCAACAGAGAGCCGCCGAGTCGAGCTTCTGGCCCGACTCCAGGACGCTGGCATTCGGCATCAATGTGCCCAAGGCGCTGGGGGATTTTCTGGTGCTGGACGCCCTCTATCGCACCGAGGGTTGCGCCATCGCGGTCGATGACAAGGCGATCCAGAGCGAGATCCGCTTGCTTGCTTCTCGCGAAGGGAGCTTTGTCTGCCCGGAAGGGGCCGCCGCG
This sequence comes from Aeromonas sp. L_1B5_3, assembly GCF_963866575.1. Lineage (NCBI taxonomy): Bacteria > Pseudomonadati > Pseudomonadota > Gammaproteobacteria > Aeromonadales > Aeromonadaceae > Aeromonas > Aeromonas sp. L_1B5_3. The sequence continues at coordinate 51,096 of NZ_CAWMDN010000046.1, read as the reverse complement.
TTTGCTGCCGCTCGCCAACTGCGCGAGGCGGGCTGGATCCGGGAGCAGGAGCAGGTTGTCGTGCTCAATACCGGTACCGGCATCAAGTACCCGGATGCGATCACTGTGCTGCCCCAGCGTCTGCAGCGTGACGGGAGGATCCCGGCATGAATCTGGATCTGCCCTTTATCGTCACAACGCTGCCCGCCTTCGGCAAGGCGGTCTGGGTCACCTTGCAGCTGGGAACCATAGTGATCCTCACTTCGCTGGCGGTCGCCTTGCTCAACGTCGCCCTGCTGAGCCTGCACAAGCGGCCGCTCAGCGCCCTGATCCGCGGATATGTCGAGCTGGCCCGCAACACGCCGCTGCTGATCCAGCTCTTCTTCCTCTATTTCGGGCTGCCTGCGCTCGGCTTGTCGCTCTCTGGGTTTACTACCGCGGTGATTGCCATGACCTTCCTCGGCGGTGGTTATCTAACCGAGGCGCTGCGGGCGGGCATTCAGGCGGTGCCCGCCAGTCAGCTGGAGGCTGGCAGGGCTATCGGGCTTTCTCGCTGGCAACTGCTGCGCCACGTGCAGTTGCCCCAGGCCTGGCTCGCCAGCCTGCCCGCGCTGTTTGCCAACTTCATCTTCCTGCTCAAGGAGACGACCGTGGCTTCGGCGGTGGCGGTGCCAGAGCTGCTCTACACCACCAAGAATTACATCGCCCTCTACTACAAGACCTACGAGATGCTGGCGGTGCTGACCTTGATGTGCGTGCTGATCTTTCTGCCGCTCTCTCTCGCTCTGCGCGTCGTTGAAAGGAGGCTGCAACATGGTCAGTTCGGTCACTGAATCGCTGATGCAGGCGAGGATCCCGATGTGGGCACTTATCTTCCAGCTGCCGCAGTCACTCGCCACCGAGGCGCAGGAAAGGAGGGCTCAATATGGCCAGTGAAATTTCTGAACAGCTGATGCAGGCGTTGCCACTGCTGGCGGTGGGCGCAGGCCAGACCCTCGCCATCTCGCTGCTGGCCATCCTGTTTGCCACCCTCGGCGGTGTCGCTTACGGCGTGTTGGCACAACAGGGCGGCCGGTTGGTGCGGGGTCTGCTGCGGCTTTATCTCGAGCTGTTTCGGGTAGTGCCGGTGCTGGTGTGGCTCTATCTCTTTTTCTTCGGGTTGCCGATCTTTTTCGGCCTCGATATTCCGGCCTTCTGGTGTGCCGTGCTGGTACTCGCCCTCTGGGGCGCCAGCGAGGTGGGGGAGGTGGTGCGCGGTGGCCTCAACTCCCTCGCCCGTGGTCAGCAGGAGGCCGGGTTGGCGCTCGGGCTCTCGACCTGGCAGCTCTATCGCCATGTGTTGCTGCCGCAGGCGTTGCAGCGGCTGACGCCGCCGACCATCAACATCTACACCCGCATCATCAAGACCAGTTCGCTGGCGGTGCTGATCGGGGTGGTGGAGGTGATCAAGGTGGGCCAGCAGATCATCGAGCGCACCTATGGCTCGCTGCTTATTTACGGTCTGCTGTTTCTGTTCTTTTTTCTGGTCTGCTATCCGCTCTCGCTCGCCTCGCGCCGGCTGGAGCAACAATGGGGTAATGCGGTATGACACCTCTGCTTGAACTCGGTTCTGTCAGTAAACAGTTCGGCCCGAATCTGGTGCTGGATCGGATCAGCCTCAGCGTGCGCGCCGGAGAGGTGATCGTCATCCTGGGGCCAAGCGGTTGTGGCAAGAGCACCTTGCTGCGCACTCTCAACGGGCTCGAACCCATTCAGGGGGGCGAGATCCGCTTCGATGGTGTGCTGCTGGATGGTGCCACCGACTGGCAACGAGTGCGCCAGCGGATCGGCATGGTGTTCCAGAGCTATCACCTCTTCCCCAATCTGACGGTGTTGGAAAATGTGCTGCTTGGCCCCCTGCAGGTGCAAAAGCGGGAGCGAGCAGAGGCGCTGCTGCAAGCCGAGCAGCTGCTGACCCGCATCGGCCTGTGGGAGCGGCGCCACGACTACCCGCGCCAGCTCTCCGGTGGTCAGCAGCAGCGTATCGCTATCGTGCGGGCGCTGTGCATGAACCCGCAGGTGATGCTGTTTGACGAGGTGACCGCCGCCCTCGACCCCGAGATGGTGCAGGAGGTGCTGGAGGTGATCCGCGATCTCGCCGGCAGCGGCATGACCCTGCTTATCGTCACCCACGAGCTGGCCTTCGCCCGGGCGGTGGCGGATCGCATCGTCTTCATGGATGGCGGCCACATTCTGGAGCAGGCCGCCCCCCACCAATTTTTCGACAATCCCAGGAGCCTGCGTGCGCGCCAGTTCCTCGCCAAGTTTTCTTATACAAATGTCATCAAACGAAAGGAGTCAGCATGAAAAAAATCACCTCGGTTCTGCTTAGTGCCTTATTGGGACTGGGTATCGCCAGCGGCGCTGCCTATGCGGCGGACGGTTCTCTCGACAAGATCAAGGCGCGAGACAAGCTCATCGTCGGCGTATTCACCGACAAGCCACCGTTTGGCTACGTGGACGAGAAGGGGAACTACGTCGGTTTTGACACCGATCTCGGCCGCCGCTTCGCCAAGGACCTGCTGGGGGACGAGAACAAGATCGAGTTCGTGGCGGTGGAGCCAGCCAGCCGCATCCCCTTCCTGCAGAGCGACAAGGTGGATCTGATCCTCGCCAATATGACGGTGACCCCGGAGCGGCGCGAGGTGGTGGATTTCACCAACCCGAACCTGCGAGTGGCGGTACAGGTGCTGGTGCCGGAAGGGAGCCCGGCCAAGAAGCTCGACGATCTGGCCAGCAAGACCTTGATCGTGACCACCGGCACCACGGCCGACATCTGGCTGACCCGCAACCACCCGGAGTGGAAGGTACTCAAGTTCGAGAAGAACACCGAATCCCTGCAGGCGCTGGCCCAGGGGCGTGGCGATGCCTACGCCCAGGACAACCTGGTACTGTTCAGCTGGGCCAAGGAGAATCCGGGCTATCGGGTATTGCCCGAAAAACTGGGCTCGGAAGATCCCATCGCCCCGGCGGTGAAGAAGGGCAATATCGAGCTGCGTGACTGGGTCAACGACCGTCTCGCCAAGCTGGGGGAGGAGAAGTACCTGCTGAAACTCTATGACCAGTATGTGCGTGACAAGCTGAGCCCTGATACCGATCCGAATGATGTGATTGTCGAAGGAGGAAAATGGCAGGGTTAATGGACAAACCCTGTTTTGAAGAGTGTGTTGAGTGTGTGAAGTAAGTGAAGAGTGAGGTCTTGGTTCCGTTGGTATGCAAACCGCAAGGTTTGATTTTTCCGGGCGTCCCCTGCTAGAGAGGACGCCCTTTTTTATGTGGCCAAGCGTGGGTTAGTGCACTTCATCCCAAGCCATCTGCCAGTGGGAGCCGATGCCCGGCTCGTACTGGGTAGCTGTGGTGGTCCACTGCTGGCAGTAGCCGCTGTAGGGGAAGGGCTTGCACTGATAGACCTTGCCATTTTTCGGCTGCTGCACCTTGGAGCCGGCGGCATAGGATTTGAGCGAGTTCGGGAAGACGAAGTCGTATTCGCCGCTGCTCTGCTCCTTGAACATCAGATCCATGGTCTGCTGGATGGTCTCGCCGCCCGCTTTCGGGGTGGCCTTGATCACCAGCTGGTGGTGACCCGCCTTGAGCCCTTCCAGCGCCATGGTGAAGGTGTGGCTGCTGTCCCTGATGTCGGCACTGCTTTCACCCTTGGCGACGCCGCCGTGGTCATAGAGGGTGTTGGTGACGGCCAGATCGCCCTGTGCGGTGACGGTGAAATCGAGGGTTGCCTTGCCGTTGTCCAGCACATAGTCGCTGGCCAGACCGCTGACGCTGATGCTGTCCACCACTGGCGGTTGCAGCTGTTGCAGGTCAATCTCGACTCGATCCAGTTTGCTGTCTCGATGCAGATAGACGGGGTTCATACCGTAGATCGGATTGAACTGGCCATCGGCTCCTTGCTGACCGGCGCGGATCAGGCTCTGCTCGGCGTTGATCTTGCTGGCGAGGGCATGAGCCCAGCTGTTCTTCTGGCCCTGCTCGGCGGTGGTGATGGTCAGCACGGTCTGCAGATCGGGGCGCTCGCCGTTGGCATCGAATACCCGGGTCATCGCCTTGTCACCCACAGCAAGGTCAATGGAGGGGTAGATGGTGCCTGCCTGGCTCCACTCCAGCGGCGGCTGGCTACCATCTTTGAACTTGGCATCGATGATGTTGTAGAAACTGTTGCTGGTATCGCCCACTTCCCACACGCCGAGGATCACCTGATAACCGGTGCGCTCCGGCAGCACGCACTGATGGGTCATCTCCTTGGGCGGCTGCACCATGTTGCCGTTGATGACGCAGAAGGGAGTCAGGTCGAACGAGGCGCGGGTGAGCGGCTGGTTGGGGTTCCAGTCCTGCTTGGTGAGGTAGTAGCGCCAGTTGCGGGTGACGTGGTTGGCAGTGAAGGTCCAGCTGATGGCGAAGGGGCCGGGCTGTACTTCACGCTTGGTCCAGCGGTCGCTGGTCTGGATGTTCAGCTCGCTCCAGCGCGGGCTGCCCGCCGAGGCGATTTGACCATCCTGCGGGCCGGTTTGCGGGAAGCCTGATGGGCCCTCCACGCTCTGGGGCTCCCACTGCACGCCGCCACACTGGCTGTTGCCACCTGTTTTGCACAGGTAGTTGCGACTCTCTGGCTGGTTGATGTAGCCGTGGGCCAGGGCGCTGCCGCTGGCCAGCAGGGCCAGCACCGTTGCGATGTGATTGAGTTGGATTTTTGCTGCCATACATTCCTCTGTTCGATAGATGTGGGCAGTCAGTTGGCCGGGGAGTTCCCCGATGCACACTTGCGTGTGGCAACCCCGCTATCCTGGACAAAACGTCTGTAGACCGGAGGCTTTGCGTCCCGACCTTTCGGTCAGTTTGCCAAATGACTAGATGGTTACTGATGGGCCAAATGTTCGGCCATCGCCATTGTGCACTGCTTTGATTAATTATTTGAAGTTAAATGTTTAAATACATCGTTCAGCGACGCACGAATCATTCTAACTAACTGTTTTTAAATTGTTCTCTAATTTATGAATGGCGTCGAATACCGTTGAATATGCCGATAAGGTGCATGCTGATTGCGTGTTGGCGGCGTAAAAAAACCTGCCAGCTTGGCTGGCAGGTCGGGTGACAAGGCGACACGGGTTGACGCCATCAATGACGGGCGCGCTGCTCTCCGGAGAGAGGAGACACAGGAGCCATCATTGGCGCTGCAGCTGACTCCTTGCCCAGTTTGAACACCGCAAGCCGCTCATCCAGGCTGCGGGATAGACCGGCCAGCAGCTCGCTCTCCTGCGCCAGTTGCGAGGCGGACTGGGACATCTCCAGCGCCGAGTCGTTGATGCCGCTGACGTTGCGGTTCATATCCTCGGCCACCATGCTCTGCTGCTCGGCGGCGGTGGCGATCTGGGTCGCCATGTCGCTCACATGCTGGATGTGGTTGACGATCAGGGTGAGATCCTGGCCCGCCTGCTGGGATTGATCGACGCTGCTCTCCGCCAGCTTGCGGCTGGCATCCATAGCATTGGCTGCACTGACGGCCCGTTGTTGCAGCTGGGCAATGGTGCTCTGGATCTCCTCGGTGGACTGGCGAGTGCGGCTGGCCAGTTGGCGCACCTCGTCGGCCACCACGGCAAAACCGCGGCCCTGCTCGCCGGCGCGGGCTGCCTCGATGGCAGCGTTGAGAGCCAGCAGGTTGGTCTGATCCGAGATGGCACTGATGACCGCCGTCACCTCGCCGATCTGCATGACCCCCTCTTTGAGCTGATTGACCTGTTGGGTCGCCTGCTCCACTTCGCTGGCGAGCGCCTTGATGCCGTTCACGCTGGCGTGCACATCCCGGTTGCCGAGGCCAGCCTCACCGGTCGCCTCCTGGGTGTCGCGCGCAGTGTTCTCGGCATGACCCGCGACGTCAGAGATGGTGGTACTCATCTCGTTCATGGCGGTAGCGAGCTGGGCCAGCTGATCCCGCTGGTTGGTGACCGCCTGATTGGTCTGCTCGGCGGAGGCGGCGATGCGCAGGGCGGCATCGGCCACGTTGCGGGCCCCCTGACTTGCCTCCAGCAGCGCGTGGCGGATGGCATCGAGACTCTGGTTGGTGCAGCTTGCCACCATGCCCAGCTCATCCTTGCCCTGCACCGGAATAGTGACCACCAGATCGCCCCTGGCGACTCGCTGCATGGCGTGGTTGATCTGGTTGAGCGGGGAGACGATGGAGTGGGTGATGCGCCAGCCCAGCAGCCCCATCAGCACAATGACGATGGCGGTGGCACTGCCCATCTTCATGTATTGGGCCCAGATGGTCTGGTGGATGTCCTGCAGCAGCATACCGGTGCCGAGGATCCAGCCCCAGGGTTGATAGCCAGAGACCATGGAGAGCTTGTCAGCGGTTTCCCCAGACGGGCCGGTCCAGATGTATTGCAGGGTTCCCTGCTTGCCGCCACGGGCGATGTCGACCATCTGGAACCAGAACTGCCCTGCGGTGGCACCCGAACCCTCTCCCATGGTCTGGCCGACCAGTTCGGGCCGGATGGGATGTACCAGCATCTTGCGGCTCTCGTCGATGACGAACAAATAGTTGTTGCCATCAAAGCGCATATTGGTCAGCAGCTTGCGCGCCTCCTGCTGCGCCTGCTCTGCCGGCAGGGTGCTGGCCAGAAACTGGATCTGGCTCATGGCCTGTCCCAGCACGGCATTGAGTCGCGCTTCCCGTTCACTCATCAGATTGCGCTGGAGTGCGTTGGCGGAGATGAGCAGCAGTGACACGAAACCGACAAACGCAACCGTGAGCAGCAAGATCAATTTGCGGCTCACGGTGATATCACCGAGCTTGAACATGACTAACCCCTCGTTATCCCGTTGATGTTATGGTGGCTCGATACAGCGGTAGCCTCTATCTCTCTTGCTGAACGTCTCATTTAACAATTCATTTACTTTCAGTGGCTTGGCGAGCCTGTTTAAATGAGCGTTTTAACATCAGTATAGTCAGCAGAGGTTACAACCCGCTTTCGGGTAGCACATTGAAAAGGGTTTCTTCGCACGATTTGCCGAAAAATGTGAATAGCTTGGCATTTCACCAACCAGAACAGGGGCCATCCGGAGCGCTCCTGCGACAAGAGGGAATTTATGAGTTCGATTGCCAGAGAGTATTTTGACCAGCTCAATCGCGACTATCTGCAGGTTCACAGATGCAAGGAGGATCTGTTCTGGGCCACCTACATGGGCACCAGCGACGATCAGGCCGGGTTTACCGCAGCCGAGCAGGCCTACAAGGCCTTTTGCGCCAATCCGGAGCGGTTGCCGGAACTGCGCAAGATGCACGCCCTCGCCGAAGATGAAGAGTTAAAACGGGGTCTGGCGGGCTGGATTGCCTTCTTCGAGTGCAACGTCATCGAGGATCCCGTTGCCGCCGCCCTGATGGATGAGCTGGTGGCTGCCGAGGCGGATCTGTTTGCCCGCCGCAAAGGTCTGAAACTGACCCTGCTGGATGAGCAGGGCCAGCAGGTGGTTGGCAGCCTGCCCGCCGCCAGCACCTCGCTGGCCGCCAGCTCGAACGAGGCGGTGCGACAAAGCGCCATCGCCATGTTCCACACCCTGGAGCAGTGGGTGGTCGGCAACGGCTTTCTCGAGGTGGTAGCGCTGCGCAACCGCTTTGCCCGCGCCATGGGCTATCGCGACTACTTCGCCTACAAGGTGCGCAAGAACGAGCAGATGAGCCCGGATCAGCTGTTCGCCATCCTCGATGACTTCATCGCCCGCACCGACGCCCGGTTGCAGCAGAGTCTGGTCGAACTGAAAGCGGCCAAAGGGGAGGTGGCCCTGTTGCCCCACAACCTGCGTTACTTCGTCAGTGGCGACGTGACCCGCCAGCTCGACCCCTATGTGCCCTTCTCGCGGGCGCTGCGAGATTGGGTCGAGAGCTTCCGCCGGCTCGGCATCCAGTATCGCGGTGCGACCCTGACGTTGGACTTGCTGACCCGGGAGGGGAAATACGAGAACGGCTTCTGCCACGGCCCGGTTCCGAGCTTCTTCCAGCAAGGGGAGTGGGTGCCTGCGGTGGTCAATTTCACCAGCTTGGCCAATCCGGCGCAGGTGGGCAGCGGCTGGAGTGGCCTCAATACCCTGTTCCACGAGGGGGGCCACGCCGCGCACTTTGCCAATGTCACCGGCAACGCGCCCTGCTTCTCCCAGGAGTTCCCGCCAACTTCCATGGCTTATGCCGAGACCCAGTCAATGTTCTGCGACAGCCTGCTGGACGATGCCGACTGGCTCAAACGCTACGCCAGAAATGCGGCAGGAGAGGCGATCCCCGATGCGCTTATCAAGGAGATGATCGAAGCGCGCCAGCCGTTTCGCGCTTTTAACGAACGCCAGATCGCGCTGGTGGCCTACTTCGAGCGGGATCTCTACGCCATGGCAGAGAGCGATCGCACTCCCGAGGCTGTGCTGGCACTGGCCCGCAAGTGGGAGCGCAAGATCCTCGGGGTCGAGAGCCCGCGCCCGTTGCTGGCCATTCCGCACCTCCTTAATCAGGAGTCGGCCTGCGCCTATCACGGCTACCTGCTGGCGCTGATGGCGGTGGAGCAGACCCGCGCTTACTTCCTCAAGCGCGATGGCTACCTTACCGACAACCCGCGCATCGGGCCGGATCTGGCTGCCCACTACTGGGGGCCGGGCAACGGCATGACTCACGATGAGACCTTGCGCAGCCTGACCGGTGAAGGCTTCAGTGCCGTGCCGCTGGCCGAGGCGTGCAACCTGAGCGCCGCCGAGGCGTGGCAACAGGCGCAAGCCTGCATGGCTGCCGCGCAGCAGCGCCCCGCGGCGGGTGAGGGAAGCCCGCTCGACGCCCATATCCGGGTGGTACACGGCGCCGAGCTTATCGCCGACAACCGCGAGTCGGAGGCGCGCATGCTGTCCGATTTCGAGGCGTGGATTGCTCAGCACTATTTTTCCGAGAATGTCGGGGAGGGGCGGAGCTGCGTGCAGTGAGCAATCTAATAGGCGTTAACTTGCTTTGATACGGCAATTGGCAGGCGGGGAAACCTTCCTGCCATTCTTTTTGCTCATTGTTCACTACTCATCGATGACCTTTTTTCCACAATTTTCACAGATGGCGTGGCGCTCAAAGCGATCCATGTTGGCCAGAAAGGGGCCGGCGGCCCAGCCGGTAATGAAGTCCTTGATAAACGCTTTGCGCTTTTGCTCCGGTGTCAGCTGCTGGCCAAAGGATTTGTCGACCAGCACCACGACATGGTTGGTCTCGAGTTGGCAACTGGGGCAGACGCGTTTTTCGGTGGATGAAAGCAAGGGGGAGCTCCTTGTCCGGAAGGTGGGTAGCAGGTTTTTCGCCGCAGATATGTGTCGTCCCCATTTGATTCCTTTTGCAGACCGGTCGTCAATCACGGCAGAGGTGGATTGTGCGCCATCTCCTGTGAAGAGGGGCGAGCCAACAAGGGTGATCACGAGGGGCCAGTCGGCCCCTCTTTTGTTTCCGTTTGTCACACATTGCCACACAAGCTTCCCCCTCTGGCAAAGTCTTGTGACCGGACGGGGTTGTAATGGAACCATGAGCAGGGGTGAGGCCCTGCCACGATGGAACCAGGGAGTATGTTATGACGGGTAAACGGGTGTGGTGGCTGTTGCCGCTGCTGGCGGTCGGAGTCTGGTGGCTGGGTTATGCGGGAGACGCGAACGGGGTGTGGCCCTGGCGCCATGAGATGTTGCTGCTGACGGGCCTGCTGGGGATGGCCTATATGGCCATTTCGCTGTTGCTGGCGTTGCGCCTGCCGCAGCTGGAGGTGTGGTGTGGCGGTCTGGACCGGATGTTGCGATTGCACCGCCAGACGGCCATCGGCGGCGCATTGGCACTGACCGCTCACTGGCTGCTGGTAGAGGCGCCCAAGTGGGCGGTCTCGGCGGGTTGGCTGAGCCGCCCCGCAAGGCGTGGGGCCAGTGCTGCCGCCGCTGGTGCAGGAGCAGGCAATGGCATCTCGCTCCATGCCCTTGGCAATACCCTGGGGGAGTGGAGTTTCTATCTGCTGATCGCGCTGGTGGTGGTGAGCTTGCTGGCGCTGGTGAGTTATGGCCGCTTTCGGCTGATCCACCGGTTGGCGCCGCTCATCTATCTGGCGGGCTGGGGCCACGGGCTCTGCCTGCTGCCTCAGGTGGGAGCCATGACGCCGGTTGGGGTAGCGATCTGGTTGATCGGCGGGATCGGCGCTATCGGGGCCCTCTACTCCCTGCTGGGGCAAGTGGGGGCGCGCAAGCGCCATCCCGGCCGGGTCGTTGCGGTGCGCACATTGGCGGATCAGACCTGCGAGCTGACCATGCAGCTGGAGCGGCCGCTCGCCCATTACCGCCCGGGTCAGTTTGCCTTTTTCGAATTTGACGCCAAGGAGGGGCCGCACCCCTTTACTCTGGTGCGGGTGTCGGCGGATCGGCGCCAGCTGGTGATCGCGGTACGGGCGCTCGGGGATCATACCCGTCAGCTGGTGGCAGAGGCGCGCGTCGGGGATGAGGTGGTGGTGACCGGCCCCTATGGCGCTTTTGTCGCCCCGCAAGGGGGAGGGCGAGCCCTCTGGCTGGGGGCCGGGATCGGTATCACGCCGTTTGTGGCCTGGCTGGAGGGGCTGGCTGCCCGTGGCGAGCGCGGCGAGGGGATTACCCTGATCCAGTGCGCACCGGATCTGGCGGGTGCTGTCTACCACCAGCGGTTGGCCGAGCTCTGTCATCGCACCGGTGTGCGCTATCAGCTGCATCTGGACAAGGCGGCCGGGCGGCTGGATCTGACCCGCATCGCGCAGGATGCACCCGAGCAGGTGTGGTTTTGCGGGCCGGAGGGGATGGCAGATGCCCTGACCCGGCTGTTGCCGGACGGGCATCTGCATCGCGAGCTGTTTCGTTTTCGGTGAGCTCGATGGGCGCCGTTATTTGGCGCTGGCGGGCAACTGCTTGAGGGCGGCTTTTACTGCGGCCTCCAGCTGGGGATCCCGCCCGGCCAGCATGTCGGCGGGGGTGAGGGGCACCTGCAGATCCGGGATCAGCTCCTGATTCTCGTAGAAGGTGCCGTCCGGTTTGCGCAGCCCCAGAGTTGGAATGCCGTAGGAGAGGCCGGGCACGAGGCGGGAAGTATGGCCATAGACCATGGTGCCGGTGCCGGGCACCGGCTCGCCGACGATGGGGCCAATCTTGAGCGCGCGGTAGTACTCGGGGAAGGCGGAGCCCTCCGAGTAGCTGCCGGCGTTGACCAGCACCACCGAGGGTTTGGTCCATTGACGGGTCGCGGCATCGCTGGCCCCTTGTCCCGCCTTGGGATCCGAGATGGCCATGCCGTGCGCGCTGCTGCTGCCGGTGAGGAAGCCGACCAGGGTATTGGCCAGATAGCCCCCCTTGTTGAAGCGCACGTCGACGATGAGCGCCTCGCTGCTGCGCAAACGGCCGAGCGCCTCCGACACCAGCTCCTCATAGACGGCGCTGTTCATCTCCGGCAGATAGACGTAGCCGACCCGGCCCTTGCTCAGCTTGGCCACCAGATCCCGCCGCTTGGTGATCCAGCTGTCGAGTTGCAGCCGATACTCCTGCTGCTGATCGATGGCGGTTACCTCCACCTCGTCCGGCTCCTTGTTGCCCACCTGCTGGAAGGTGAGGGCGAGCCGCGCTCCGGCCTTGTGGTTGAGGGCGCGATCTAGCTCTGTCCGGGTGGCAACCGGATTGCCGTTGATGGCAAGCAGACGGGCACCGGCAGCGATGTCGCTCTCCTGATCCAGCGGCCCGCCGGGCAGCAGATGGGTCAGCACTACCCCCTCTTTGCCATCCTGCCAGTAGCCCCCGAGGCTGGCGGTCTCATCCGCCATGTCGGGATAGCGGGTGGGGCCATAGCCCCAGGTGTGGGAGACGTTCAGCTCGCCCGCCAGCTCCGCCAGCAGGTCACCGAAGTCGCGGCCGTTGTTGATGCCGGCAAGCAGTCGGCGATAGGTGGCGACATAGCCGTTCCAGTCCACTCCGTTCATGTCGTCGCGATAGAACTCGTCCCGGGTGAGGCGGGCTATCTGGTCAAAGGCGGCCACCATCCGGGCGTGCTGGCCCCTGCTCTGCACCAGCTCGAAAGCGGAGCTGAGCGCCTCGCCGGAGTCGAGGTTAATGCGGGTGATCTCTCCGTCCCGCACCAGAGTGGCCAGGGTCGCCTCCCGATTGAGGGTGGCCATGGCCGGCCCCGGCTGATCGCCAAACAGCTGGCGGGTCTCCCCCTTGCGCAGGTCGAGCGCGTAACCCTTGATCTCGCTCTCGTTGTTGGGGCCCCCCTCTTCCACCAGATAGACGAGCTGGTCGTGAACGACCCGGCTGGCGAGCAGCGTGCCGCTGGGGAAGAGTTGCAGCGCCTCCCGATGGGAGAGGCGATCGGTCTCGAAGCCATACCCCTCCTTGGGCGGCGCCACTTCGGCCAGAAAGTCCGCCTTGGCCGCCCGGCTGCTGTAGATGCCGAGCAGGTTGCTGCCAAGGGGTTCACCATCGGCATCCAGCACACCATAGCGGGTCGATTGCCAGTAGAGGATGCCGCCATCCTGACTCCAGGCCGGCGCTCCGTCCTGATAGCCGTTGAGGCTGACGTTAACCGGCTTGGCTTTGGCATCGGCCGTATCGAGCACGGCGATCTCCTGCTGGGCCGAGTCGGGGCGGAAGGTGAGCGCCAGATGGCGGGAGTCGGGAGCAAAGGCGAGCATCACCTCGTGGCGCGAGGGGTTGAAGCTGGCGGGAACCAGCTCGCGCTCTTTGTTGCTCGCCAGATCGAGCAGATGGATGGCCTGACCATCGACCACGAAGGCGAGCAGCTTGCCATCGGGAGAGAGCACCGGACGGCTGATCCCCTTGCCGGGAATGGCCAGCAGCAGGCTCTCCTGCAAGGGGCCCGGATCGCTGAAGAGACGCTCCGGATCCGCTTTGCGCAGGCGATAGAGGGCGGCCGGCCCATCCTGCTCGGAGAGGTAGATAAGCGAGCTTTCCTTCTCGGCAAAGAGGGGGTTGGACTGCTCGCTAGGGGAGTCGGTGAGCTGGCGTACCCGCTCCCGCTCGGGATCGACGGCGAACAGGCTCCCCTCGCTCACCAGGATCAGCTCCTTGCCCTCCTCGCTGACCAGGATCTCGTCAGCCTGATTGTTGGACTGGCTCTGTTCATCCGGCTCGCTCACCACCTGCGGCGTGATGGCGAGCTTGCGCGGCTCGGTGCTGCCGGCATCGAGGCGGTAGAGCTCCCCGAGCCACGACCAGACCAGATCGCCGCTGCGCGAGGCGCTCAGCCCCCGCACCGGATTGCCCTTGTAGTGGGTCAGCTGCTGCTCCTTGCCGCTGGCCAGATCGCGGCGCCAGACGTTGAAGTCACCGCTGCGCTCGCTCAGGTAAAAGAGGGTATCCCCCTTGTCGCTCCAGACCGGGTCGGTGGCCGCCACTCGATCTTCGGTCAGCTGCTTGTGCTGCTTGCCATCAAACAGCCAGAGACGGGGCACCGCGAACGAGTGCTGGTGCTTGCGAAAGGGTTGCTCCATAGACGGCATCTGGTAGGCGAGCTGCTGCCCGTGCGGGCGAGCGAGGATCGCTGGCAGCGGCAGATCGGCCTGCAGCTTGCCTCCTGTTACCGGCGCCCAGTAGAGGGCGCTGACCTGAACTCCTTCGGCCACGAAGTGATCGGCATTGGGGTCGGTCAGCCTCTGGCTGCTCAGCAGCAGCTGTTTGCCATCGGGGCTGAATGCCTGCGGCAGGTCGTTGCGCGAGTCGCGGGTGAGCCGCACCATCTTGCCGCCGCTGGCGGGCACCACGAACACATCCTCGTTGCCATAGAGGTTGGCGGCAAAGGCGATCTGCTTGCCATCCGGCGACCAGATGGGGCGCTGGCTCAGGTAGCTGCTGCCGGTAAGGGCACTGGCCGGCCCCCCTTGTGCGCTGGTGATGAAGATCCGTCCCTGCCAGGTGAAGGCAAGCTGCTTGCCATCGGGGGAGAGGGCGGGATCGCGCAGCCAGAGCGCATCCGCTGCGTAAGATGCGGGCAGCCAGAGCAGCAGGGGTGACAACAGCAGGTGGACGAAGCGGCATGAAGAGCGCATGGCATGATCCTGTCGATGGATTGAAAAGTAATCATCGCCGATCATCAGGTCATACGCCAGAACTGATGTTTGACGCTATCTTATTGTTTTGAATATTAATTATTGAAGTCTGACCGACGTGCGCGGGGATCAGGCGAAACCGGTGCCAAGATATGTTTTATCGCGCATATTGAGTATTGATGGCGATCCAATATCATGGCGCTCGCTCGCCAGCAGGCGAAGATTATTCAGATGATTTGGCAACACCAAAGCCCGTATCAGAGGCTTGTCGAGGGATGGAATGAGAGCCGTATTACTGTGTTTACTGGGGCTGTGGCCCGCATTGAGTTTTGCCACCCTGTCTGCCGACATGGTGGTGGTCAAGAAGTCCACCTATAGCCTGACCCTGATGAAGGATGGCAAAGAGGTCAAACGCTACTGGATCGCGCTGGGCCCGGCGCCCAAGGGTCACAAGCAGCGGGAAGGGGATCAGCGCACACCGGAAGGTCGCTACATCCTCGACTATAAAAAGACCAACTCCGGCTATTACAAGGCGATCCACATCAACTACCCCAATCTGGACGACATCAAGGCGGCCAACGAGAAGGGGGTAAACCCGGGTGGCATGATCATGATCCACGGCCAGATCAACAGCATTGGCAACCGCAGGGTACAGCCCTCCAACTGGACCAATGGCTGCATCGCCATGCTCAACCACGATCTGGATGAGGTGTGGGAGGCCGTCAAGCCCGGCACGCCCATCATCATCGAACCCTGATTGATGAACAGGGCCCGCTCCATCGAGCGGGCCCCGTTGGTTTATAGCGGATGTGATCCCGCCTTTCGGATGTCTTTTATGGACATCCACCATGTTATGAATGTCAATTCCAAAAAAGCCTGCAAAAGGTGAGGATATGGGCTCAGCCAGTGAAGGAGCTTGCCATGTCTTTGACCGAAACCTGCCAGCGCATCGTGCGCGATCCCCATCTCTCTCCCGCCCAGAAGAGCCACGCGCTGGCGCTGGCCGCCGAGAATGCGCTGCCATACCCCGACCTGCCTGCCGCAGTGGCCGAGGCGATGGAGCAGGGATTTGTCTGTGACATGTTCGAGGGCCACGCTCCCTACAAGCCGCGCTATGTGCTGCCGGACTACGAGAAGTTCCTGACCCAGGGCTCCGCCTGGCTGGAGCTGGCAGCGCCGCGGGATTTCGATGAAGCGCTCGATGCCCTGCGCATCCTCTATCACCACGTTCCTTCCGTCACCGGCATGCCGGTCTGGCTGGGACGGCTCGATCAGCTGCTGCTCCCTTTTGTCGGCGAGCTGGATGACGAGACTCTCTACCGCAAGCTGAAAGGGTTCTGGATCTATCTGGACCGGGTGCTGCCGGACGCCTTCATGCACGTCAACATCGGCCCCGATGACAACCGGATCTGCCGCCTGATCCTGCGCATCGACAACGAGCTCAAGCAGGTGGCCCCCAACCTCACCTTCTTTCACGATCCGGAGCAGACTCCCGATGATCTGCTGCTGAGGGCTGTGAAGAACATCGCCGAGTGCAGCAAGCCGCACATCGCCAACTACCCGATCCATCGCGATACCTTCGACCAGCGTGGGTTTGGCATCGTCAGCTGCTACAACTCCCTGCCGCAGGCCGGTGGTGCCAACACCCTGGTGCGCATCTCCCTCAAGCGGGTCGCCGAGCAGGCACAGGGGATCGATGACTTCCTTGGTTGCCTGTTGCCCCACTACTGCCGTCTCACGTCCCAGCTGATCGCGGTGCGCGCCGCCTTCCTGCACGAGGAGTCCGGTTTCTTCGACAGCTTCCTGATCAAGGAGGGGCTGCTGGATGAGGATCGCTTCGTCCCCATGTTCGGCATCTACGGCATGGCGGAAGCGGTCAACATCCTGATGGATAAAGAGAATCTGCCGGGCCGCTACGGTCACGACGAAGAGGCAAATCAGCTTGGCTATCGCATCTCGGCCCAGCTTTCGGAATATGTCACTGCGACGCCGCAGGCCCATGCCTGGGGTGGGCACGCTCTGCTGCACTCACAGGGCGGCCTCAGCATCGATGTGGCGGTGACCCCGGGGGTACGGATTCCCTACGGGCAGGAGCCGGATCCTGCCAGCCATGTGCTGGCGCTGGCGCCGCACCACGGCTACTACCACTCGGGGATCAGCGAGATCCTGACCCTGGATCCCACCATCCGCCAGAATCCGCAGGCGCTGCTGCAGCTCTGCAAGGGGGCGCTCGCCATCGGCATGCGCGAGTTCACCGCCAACGTGGCCGACAGCGATCTGGTGCGGGTGACCGGCTACATGATCCGCAAGAGCGACGTGGCCCGCTTCGCAGAGGAGGGGTCGCGGTTGCAGACCACCTGTCTTGGTGCCGAGGCGAGTGAAGTGACCGCCATCCGCCAGCGGGCACCGCGAGTGGTGGCCAATGAGTCGACCATCAGCCAGTACTGAGCCGAGTCCGATGGATGAAGCTCTGCTGACGCGCAGCGCCCTGGTGAGCAGGGTGCTGCCTTTTTCCTGTGTTGACGGGCCGGGCAACCGGCTGGTCTTGTTTCTGCAAGGGTGCAACTTCAGCTGCCCCGGTTGTCACAATCCCCACACTATCGGGCTGTGCGACGATTGCGGCGACTGCCTTGCGGTCTGCCCGAATGGCGCCCTCACCATGAGCGAGGGCAAGGTTCATTGGCAGGAGGCGCACTGTACCGATTGCGACGCCTGTCTGGAGGCCTGCCCGCGCAGCGCCAATCCCAAAACCACTACCATGACGGTGGCCGACGTGCTGGCCCTGCTACGCCGCTACGGCCCGCTGCTGAGCGGCATTACCGTCTCGGGCGGTGAGGCGACCACCCGGCTTCCTTTCGTGGCGGCCCTGTTTCGCGCTATCAAGGAGGCGCCGGATCTGGCCCATCTCAGCTGTCTGCTCGACAGCAATGGCTCGCTGGCCGAGACTGGCTGGCAGCGGCTGCTGCCGCAGCTCGACGGCGCCATGATCGACCTCAAGGGGTGGCGTGACTCGGTACACCTCTCCCTGACCGGCTATGGCCGCGAGCGGGTGCTGGCTTCGCTCAGGTTGCTGGCAAGTCACGGCAAGCTGGCCGAGTTGCGGCTGCTCCATGTGCCGGGCAGGAGCGATTTTCTGGATGTAGAGGGGCAGCTCGATCGCGGTCTTGCCGATTTTCTGCGCCAGCTCGGCGCCGTGCCGATCCGGCTCAACGGTTTTCGCCACCACGGGGTGAGGGGAGAAGCGATCCGCTGGCCCGAGGCAACCCGTGACGAGCTGGAACAGCTGGCAAGTCGTTTGCGTGAGGCCGGGCTTGGGCCAGTGACGCTGCCGCCGCTAATCTGATTTCGGAGTCATGCCACAATACGACAGGCTGCGCCGCCAAAGCGGACAACTGTGATTTCTGTCTATTGGAGGGGGCGATTGGGGCGGCTAGAATATCGGCCATCCTCTTCCCCGCAATGACAAAGAATCATGAGTGAAAGCAAGGCGTTATATCGGGTTCAGTTTATTTGCCACAGCGAGCGCTACGAAGTGTATGTGCGCGAGGTGAATCAGGGTCAGCTGTTCGGCTTTATCGAGATCGCCGATTTTGTGTGGGACAACCACACGGCGCTTATCGTCGACCCCAGCCACGAGAAGCTCAAAAACGAATTTGCCGATGTCCGCCACACCATGATCCCCATGCATCAGGTGCTGCGCATCGATCAGGTGCAAAAACAGGGGGCGGCCCGCATTACCGAGCTGGGCAATAATGTCTCCCACTTCCCCAGTCCCATCTACACCAAACGCCCCTGATGGCACAGCGCCCAGCTCAGGGCGGCGTCAATTCACGGCCCAGCTGCAGGATCCGCTGGCGGAACCAGTGGCGGGCCGAACCATCGCCGGCCGGGCCATACCAGACCAGACTGTGGCTCACCTTGCCGTAATCGAACGGGACCGGCCGGATCGCCAGATCCTGCTGGCTGGCCATGCGTGTCGCCCAGCCACCGATGGCGGTGAGAATGAGATCGCAGTGAGGTAGCAGGGCCGCGGCGCTGGCAAAATCGGGCAGGGTGGCGCCAATCTGGCGGCGTACCTGCTGCTGGGCCAGGCTCTGCTCGAAGAAGGGATTGGCCAGCTCGCTGTCGCGGATGGCGATGTGGCGCCAGCTCAGGTAAGCATCGAGATCCCATGGCTGTGCCAGCGCCGGATGATCCTTACGCAGCAGGCAGACCAGCTGCTCCTCCCGGAGTGTCTCCCACACCAGCCCTTGCTGGCGCGGCAGTGGCTGGCTCTGATCGTGAGGCAGAATGACGAAGTCGAGCTTGCCCGCCGCCAGCGCCTCCAGCCCCTGCTCATCCTTGTTGCGGATCTCCGGCACCATGCCGGGCACCTCTCTCATCAGTTGCCCCAAGATCGGCCCCACCGGCCAGCTCATCACGCTCTCGCGCAATCCCAGCCGCAAGGTGCCTTGCCACTGTTGGGGGTCGAAGGCGTTCTGGCGGGTCAGTCCGCTCAGTTCGCTCAGCAGTCGGTGCAGGGTCGGGGCCAGCCGTTCGGCAAAGGGGGTGAGCAGCAGCTGGTTGCCCTGGCGGTAGAGCAGCTGGTCGCCGAGCTGTTCACGCAGCTGATTGAGGGTCTTGCTGACGGTAGAGGGGGTGGTGCAGAGCCGCTCTGCGGTGCGGGTGACACTCTGGTTGTCGAGCAGCAAGTGCAGGGTGACCAGATGGCGACCGCCCAATCTCGAGAGTGCGATCAGATCCATAACGACTCCACAAGCGAATGAAACAGACCAAAAGCCCCGCCAAAGCGGGGCTTGCGCGGATTAGCCCTTGAGCACCGCCGCCATGGCGTCAGCAACATAGTCGACGTTGCGGCTGTTGAGGCCCGCCACGCACATACGGCCGGAGCGCACCAGATAGACGGCGAACTCCTCGCGCAGGCGATCTACCTGCTCCGGGGTGAAGCCGGTGTAGCTGAACATGCCGCGCTGGTTGATGAAGTAGCTGAAATCTCGGCCTGGCACTTTGGCGCTCAACACCTCGAACAGCTTCTGGCGCATCGCCTTGATGCGGGTGCGCATCTCGGTCACTTCATCGACCCACATGGCGTGCAGCTCGGGCTGGCTCATCACCGCCGCGGTGATTTGGCCACCGTGAGTGGGAGGGCTGGAGTAGTTGCGGCGCACGGTGGCCTTCATCTGGCCCAGCACCCGGCCCGCCTCTTCGGCATCCTGGCAGATGACCGACAGGCCGCCACAGCGCTCACCGTAGAAGGAGAGGTTCTTGGAAAACGAGTTGCTGACGAAGAAGCTGACCCCGGCGGCCACCATGGCGCGGATGGCGTAGGCATCCTCTTCCAGTCCGTCACCGAAGCCCTGATAGGCGATGTCCATAAAGGGGATCAGGTTCTTCTCGACCACCAGCGCAATCACCCTATCCCACTGGGCGCGGGAGAGATCCACCCCGGTCGGGTTGTGGCAGCAGGGGTGCAGCAGCACGATGCTCTTGGCCGGCAGGCTGCTCAGGCAGTCGATCATCGCATCGAACTGCACGCCGCCGGTGGCCGCATCGTAGTAGGGGTAGTCGTGCACCTTGATGCCGGCGCCCTCGAACATCGCCTTGTGGTTGTCCCATGTCGGATTGCTGACCCACACCTCGGAGGCCGGGAAGTAGCGCTTGAGCAGATCTGCGCCGATCTTCAGTGCGCCCGAGCCACCGATGGTCTGGATGGTGGCGATACGTCCCGCCTTGATCGCTTCATGGTCGGCACCAAACAGCAGGTGCTGCACCGCGGTGCGGTAGTTGGCGGCACCCTCCATCGGCTGGTAGGGGCGCGGCGCCGGGGCGGCGGCGCGCTGGGCTTCGGCCTGCTGCACCGACGGCAGCAGCGGAATGCGGCCCTGCTCATCGTAATAGAGGCCGATCCCCAGATTCACCTTCTGCTCGCGGGTGTCTTTGTGGAAGGTCTCGACTAGGGTCAGGATGGGGTCGCCAGCATAGGCATCGACGTGTTCAAACATGGGGGGTCCTTGCGAAATGGAATCCAGAGTATGGCGATCAATGATCGGCGCTCATCATGGCGTAAAGCCGGCGAGGGCTCAAGTCGGAAAGGGGTAGGGCTGGCGGGTCGACACTGGTCTGCTGTAAACGGGATGATGCGGGGCTGCCAGCAGCCCCATTCTGAGGCCTTACTTCAGATAGGATCGCAAGACCCGCACGACCTGATCCAGATCCTCCAGCCGCTCGGCGTGGGTCGCCTCTTCGGCGCCCAGGTGTTCGCGCATGTGCCCCTCAAGCACCTCCAGCATCAGGCCGTTGACGGCACCGCGGATGGCGGCGATCTGCTGCAAAATAGCGGCGCACTCGCTCTCCTGATCCAGCGCGCTCTCCAGCGCACCGGCCTGTCCCTTGATGCGGCGCACCCGTGCCAGCAGCTTCTTCTTGTCGTGGATGGTGTGTGACATGCAGGATCCTCTCGATCAATAAAACTATACTGGGGTATAGTATATCGCGTTGTCGTTATCAGGAGAAATTCATGTCATCCCTCGCCTCATCCCACTGCCACCAACCCGTTGTGCACGAAGGCAATCCGCTGGCCGAACAGAAGACCCGCTGGGCCGTGCTGCTCACAGTCATCATGATGGTGGCGGAGATCGGCGGCGGCTGGTTCTACAACTCCATGGCGCTGTTGGCCGACGGCTGGCACATGAGTTCCCACGCGCTGGCGCTCGGTCTCTCGGTATTGGCCTACCGCGCCGCCCGCCACTTTGCCCGTGACCACAGATTCAGCTTCGGCACCTGGAAGATCGAGGTGCTGGGTGGCTTCACCAGCGCTCTCTTGCTGGTGGGGGTGGCCGGCATGATGCTGTTCGAGTCGGTATTCCGGCTGCTGGATCCCAGCCCGATCCACTACCAGCAGGCTATCGCCATCGCCATCGTCGGCCTGCTGGTGAACCTTACCTGTGCCTGGCTGCTCAAGGATGATCACGGTCACCACCATCATCACGGCCATGGGCATGGTCACCATGATGATCATCACGACCACGATCACTCGCACGATCATCACCACGGCCATCAGGATCTCAACCTGCGCGCCGCCTACATCCACGTGCTGGCAGATGCAGCCACCTCGGTGCTGGCGATTCTGGCGCTGGTGGGTGGCATGCTGTGGGGCGCTGACTGGCTCGATCCGCTGATGGGCATAGTGGGTGCCGGACTGGTCGCTGTATGGGCCTGGGGGCTGCTGCGCGACTCCGGCCGGGTGCTGCTGGATGCCGAGATGGATGCCCCGCTGGTGGCGGAAATCCGCGAGGTGATTGCCGAACTGCCACAGACCGAGATCCGTGATCTCCACGTCTGGCGAGTGGGGCAGCAGCAGTATGCCTGCGTGCTCTCCCTGCTGATGATGGCGCCCCTGTCGGCCAATCAGATCCGCGAGCGGCTCGCCATCCATGAAGAACTGGTGCACGTGACCATCGAGATTGCGACCGAATAAGAGCAAACATGGGGGCCTTGGCCCCCCGGTTTCAATGCCGTTGGCGCTCTGATGTCAGTGTGGTTGCCCGGTGATCTCCTCCTGCGGCTTGTGTTGCCAGACAGCGCCCAGCAGCAGCTTGAGTAGCAGTTGTGGCGGGTTATCGAGCAGTTTGCCTGACTCCAGCAGCAGCTGTCCGTCGGCACCAAAGCCAAGGCTTGCATCGATGGTGCCATCTTCGGCTACCACCTGGAGCAGGCCGTTGAGGGCGCCGCGCTCACCGGGCTGGCAGCGCAGCCGCAGCTCGCGGGCCTCTCCCAGCAGAGTGAAGGCGCGGCTCAGGGGAGGTGAGTCCTCATAGTCGGGCCAGTTGAAGAAGTGATACTGCTCGGCCAGGGTGCCAGCTTGCTGGCAAAACTGGTCGAACAACTGACCGATCGCCTGGTACTCCAGATCCAGTCGTTGCGCCTGTTCCTCAATCCTTTTCATCACCAGCTCCTTCTCTATCCACGTGATCGAAAATTGCTTTTCCCGACCCGGTGACCACCGTTAGTCAGATATGAGGCCAAATTGCCGCGGGGTCTGTGAGCCGGATCCAAGTTTCCATCTGAAAACGTTATCTTGTTGAAAAAGTTTGGCTTTTCTGCCTGACTGCTCACATTTGCAACGATTTTCGCTGATTAAGATGGCACCACCTGGCAATGACCGGGTGCTCGACTATCGAGACTAACTACACAGCGGGAATTATAAAAATCATGGATATGAAAAAGACCAAAGTGGCGCTGGCAACAGCCTCACTGCTCATGCTTTTGTCTGGCTGTAATGACAACAGCTCAGACTCCTCCGGTGTGAAACCCGTCCCCCCTACACCGCCTACGCCTGAAGTAACTGATGGGCCTGTTGCCCGTTTACCCAAGATGGATCCCCCCAAAGAGCTGCTGATGGCTGGTAACAATCAGGCGGTGATCGCTCTGGTCGATACCCAGACAGCGGCGGCCAAAAGTGCCCAAGGGCCCTTTGCCAGCTACAGCCTCCATCTCTGGAACAATGAGGCCTGCTCTGCCACCGAGGCGAGCGGTCTGAACAGCGGTTGGGACGACAAGAGCAAGAGCCCGGCAGCGGCTGACAGCTTTGGCCCGGCCTGGGTGGTGCCGCTCAGCAAGCTGGAAGGTTGCATCAACTTTATCGCTCGCAACGGCGATCTGGCCAACCTGACCGGTAGCGATATGAAGGTGATCTTCCAGGATCATCCGGATCGCACCGTGGCCATTGTGGCGGGCAAGAAGGAGGTGTTTGGCAGCCGCGCCGACGCCTTCACCGCCGCGTTTGGCGTGGCGGGGGCCAGCGCTCATCTGATCGATGGCAACACCCTGATCTGGCAAGGTGGCAAGGACAAGCCCCATGTTCGTCTCTATTACACCGACACGGGATCCATCAAGGCCAATGCTGATGGGGTGTTCGATTTCCCCTATATCAGCCTGACCGCGACCAATCTGACTGCCGAGCAGCAGGCCAAATATCCGCACCTCAAGGATGCGGCTGCCTTTGCCCTGCCGGCTGGCAAGGATCTCAAGCCGCTGCTCAAGGGGGAGCTGGTGGCTATCGGCACCGATGCCGACGGCATTTTGCAGGGAGCAACCCTGGTGCAGAGCGCTGGTGCCCTCGATGCTCTCTATGCGACCGAGGCAACCAAGCTCAGCTATGGCGCCGTGGTAGATGGCAATCGGGTGACCTTCCGCCTCTGGGCGCCGACCGCCAAGTCGGTCAAACTGGCTCTCTACAACGCCAGCCACCAGAAGAGTGGCGAGGTAGCTATGACCTTTGACAGCGCCAGCGGCAGCTGGAGTTACGAAGGGGGGAGCGAGCTGATCGGTAAGTTCTACCGCTACGACATGGAGGTGTACCACCCGCTGAGCCGCAAAGTCGAGCACTACGAGGTGACCGACCCCTATTCCCTGAGCCTCGCGATGAACTCCGAGTTCAGTCAGGTGGTGGATCTCAACGATCCGGCCCTCAAGCCGGAAGGGTGGGATAGCCTGAAGGCGCCCCACAGCCAGCAGAATCCAGCCGATATTACCATCTATGAAGCCCATGTCCGCGATCTCACCGGCAACGATGATTCCACCCCGGTGGAGCATCGCGGCAAGTTCCTCGGCCTGACCGACAATGGCACCAAGCCGGTCGCCCACCTGCAGGCGCTGGCCAAGAGCGGTGTCAGTCATTTGCATCTGCTGCCGGTGTTCGATATCGCTACCGTCAACGAGGATCCGGCCAAGGTGGCCAATATCAGCGATGACTTCAGCAAGCTCTGCCAGGTCAATCCGGATGTGAAAACGTCCAGGTTTGGCACTTACTGCGGTGGCGGCCAGACAGTCGGCCAGGTGCTGGATACGCTCAAGTCGGGCGACACCAAGGATAACCCGCAGGTGCAGGAGCTCTCCGGCTATCTGCGCGGCGTCGACTCCTTCAACTGGGGTTATGACCCCTACCACTACACGACGCCGGAAGGTTCCTACGCCACCAATGCCGAGGGCACCCAGCGCATCCTTGAGTTCCGCGAGATGGTCAAGGCCATCAAGCAGAATATCGGCATGAACGTGGTGATGGACGTGGTCTACAACCACACCAACGAATCCGGACTTGGCACCAAGTCGGTGCTCGACAAAATAGTGCCCTGGTACTATCAGCGCCTCAACCCGGAGACCGGCTCGGTGGAGAACTCCACCTGTTGTTCCAACACGGCGCCGGAGCACGCCATGTTCGCCAAGCTGATGGATGACTCTCTGGTCACCTGGGCGCGGGACTACAAGATCGATGCCTTCCGCTTCGACCTGATGGGCCACCACCCGAAAGATCAGATGGTGCAGGCGCTGGCCGCGGTGAAGAAGGTCAACCCGGATATGTACTTCTACGGCGAGGGGTGGAACTTCGGCGAGGTGCAGGATGACAAGCGCTTTGTGCAGGCGACCCAGAAGCATCTGGCCGGCACCGGCATCGGCTCCTTCTCCGACCGCTTGCGGGATGCGGTGCGCGGCGGCAGTCCGTTCGACGGTGGCGATACCATTCGCGAGACCCAGGGCTTTGGCAACGGTGCCTTTGTCTACCCCAATGAAGCGAGCAAGGTGACCAGGGATCAGGCACTCCATCTGGCGGATCTGGTGCGTCTTGGCATGGCGGGCAACCTCAGGGATTTCGTCCTGACCGACAAGGACGGGGTGCCGAAGAAGGGCTCCGAGATCGACTACAACGGCCAGAGCGCCGGTTATGCCAAGGATCCGGGGGAGGTGCAGAACTATGTCGACAAGCACGACAACCAGACTCTGTTCGACAACCTGATCTACAAGGCACCTGCCAGTGCCGATCTGGTGCGGATGCAGGGGGTATCGCTCGCCACCGCCATGCTGGGGCAGGGTATCCCCTTCACCCACGCCGGTGTCGAGCTGCTGAGATCCAAATCCATGGAACGGGACAGCTACGACTCGGGCGACTGGTACAACAAGGTCGACTACACCCTGGCTGACAACAACTTCGACAAGGGATTGCCGCGCAAGGATAAGGATGGCGACAACTATCCGCTGATCGAGAAGGTGCTGACGCTCAATGGCAAGCCAAATGGCACCGACATGGAGACCATGGTTGGCTTCTATCAGGAGCTGGCGGAGCTGCGCAAATCATCGCGTTTGCTGCGTCTTGGCAGCGGGGCCGAGGTGATCAAGCGGGTCGATTTCCGCAATACCGGCCCGGCTCAGGTGCCCGGCCTCATCGTGATGACGGTGGATGACGGCATTAATGCGGGAGCGGATCTGGATCCGGCCATCGACGGTCTGGTGGTGATGATCAACGCCACCAACCAGAGCCAGAGCATTGGCGATTTCCGTGATGGCAACGATCAGCCGATCGACCTGAGCGGCTTGCAACTGAGCTCCGCTCACCACGCTGGCAACAGCATCGCCCGCGATGCCGCTGTCAGTGGCGGCACCCTGACGCTGGGGGCCTGGTCGGCCGCTGTGTTCGTCAAGCCGCAGTCCGGTGCGCAGGGGGCGGGTCTGCCGCTTGGCAAGAAAACCGACCTGAGCACCCTGCCACCGTTTGGCAACACGGGCATTTTTGTGCGTGGTTTCCTGGGTCAGTGGGATGCGGTCAACCAGATGAGCTTTGATGGCAACTACATATACGGGTTGACCATGCCGGTCACCGATAGCCAATTGGGTCAGATCACCCTGAAGATCGCCGATGCCAGCTGGAACATCGCCAACTATGGCAAGTGTGCGCCGAGCGATGTGCTGACCGTTTCAGCCCCTCTTACCCTGTGCAAAGGAGGGAGTGACGTCGGTATGACCCTGAGCAAGGCGGGTAACTACAAGTTTGTCTTTACCGCCATGGACAAGGAGAAGCCGACCCTGAGCGTCAGCGTGGCGGATGCAACACCCTAGGTAAACCCATTGAGCCCGGGGGATGGCTCGGCGTCCCCGGGTTGAATTCCACCTCGCCAAGGGTGGGATAATCCGAGAGAGTAAGCAAAGCGCGACTGCCGACCGGCAGGCGCGCTTTTTCTTTTACGGGGCGCAATGAGAGGAAAAAGAAAAGCCGTCCCGGTTGGGGGACGGCTTTTGGTTGGGATGCTGTCGACTGGCTTAACGCTTGCGCAGCAGGCGCAGGGCGTTGGCGGTGACCAGCGCGGTGGCGCCGGTATCGGCCAGCACCGCAATCCATAGGCCGGTGATGCCGAGCAGACTGGTGACCAGGAAGATGGCCTTCAGTCCCAGAGCCAGCGCGATATTCTGGTGAATATTGGCCAGCGCCGAGCGGGAGAGGCGGATCATCGCGGCGATACCGGCGAGCTGGTTGTGAGTCAGCGCCGCATCAGCGGTCTCCAGTGCCACGTCGGTGCCACCACCCATGGCGATGCCGATACTGGCCCGCTTCATGGCCGGGGCATCGTTGATGCCATCACCGATCATCGCGACTTTCTGCGAGCTGGCGAGTTTGGCAATCTCATCGACTTTGCCCTCCGGCAACAGGCCGGCGCGCCAGCCCATCCCAAGTTCACCGGCGATGGCCTCGGCGGCGCGGGCGTTGTCCCCGGTCAGCATGATGCTCTGCAGGCCGAGTCGGTTGAGCTCTTGCAGCGCCTCTGCCGCTTCCGGCCGGATCTGATCCCGCAGGGCCAGCAGGGCTACCGGCAGAGCCTGTTCGCTGCTGCTCTGGCAGAGCACGACCACCGTCTTGCCCTGTTGTTCCAGCATGGCGATCTGGGCCTGTTGATCTTTGCTCAGCGTAGCTATCCGGCTCGGTGCCAGCAGTTGCCACAGCTCGCCGTTGATGCGCCCTTCAACCCCCATGCCCGGCAGGGCACGCAGATCGCGGGCTTCTACCTGTGCCAGCCCCTGCTCGTTGGCAGCGGCCACCACAGCACGGGCCAGCGGGTGGTGGGAGCCCTGCTCGATGGCGGCAGCCAGCGCCAGCAGTTCGCCATTGCTCTGACCATTGAGGCTCACCAGCTCGGTCAGCTGCGGCTTGCCCAGGGTCAGGGTGCCGGTCTTGTCAAACGCCACAGTATCGATATGGGCCAATCGCTCCAGTGCGGCACCACCCTTGATCAGGGCCCCCTGCCGGGTTGCCGCCGCCAGTGCGGAGGTAACCGCTGCCGGGGTGGAGATGACCAACGCACAGGGGCAACCGATCAGCAGCAATGCCAGCCCACGATAAACCCACTCATCCCAGCTCTGGCCGAAGACAAGGGGCGGCACCAGCACCACCAGCAGGGCAACCAGCATCATGGCCGGGGTATACCAGCGGCTGAAGCGGTCGATAAAGCGCTCGATAGGGGCGCGCTGGCTTTCGGCCTCCTCGATGAGGTGCAGGATGCGGTCGATGGCGTTGTTGCCCGGTTCCGATACCACCTCAAGACGCAGCACCCGATCGGCAGCCAGACTACCGGCCGGCACCTTGTCACCCTGGCTGCGCTCCACCGGAATGGATTCACCAGTCAGGGCGCTCTCGTCAAAGGCGCCGAGGGCGTCGAGCAGGCGGGCATCGGCCGGGAGGCGCGCACCCGGAGCGATTTCGATAATGTCACCGGGACGCAGCTCATCGGCGCCGACCTCTTCGCGCACCTCGCCCTCGGCAGTGGTACGGATCCGCAACGCCTTGTCAGGCACCAGCGCCATCAGGGCGGTGACCCCGGCCCGGGCGCGACCGGCGGCGTAGGCCTCCAGATGCTCGCCCAACATGAACAGCAGCAACACCATGGCCGCTTCGGCGGTTTCGCCGAGGAACAGGGCCCCCACGGCGGCGACCGTCATCAGGGTCTCGATGGCGAAGGGGGAGCCGCTCTTGGTCAGCGCCCACGCCTTGCGGGAGATGGGCCACAGTCCCCAGAGGGTGGCCAGGGTAAAGAGCGGTTGGCCGATTTCCCCCGGCAGCAGGGCCGCCACCAGCATCAGGCCGGCCAGCGACAGCGGCTGCCAATATTTGGCGAGCAGGGTCTGCAGCGGGCCGCGCTCACGGCCGGGCTCCTGCTTGCCGCTGCTCTCGCCCTTGAGCTGGAAGCCGGCGGCCAGCACGGCGGCAGTGACGGGATCAGGGGAGAGGCCGGGGGCCAGATCCACCACCAGCTTCTCGGTGGCAAACAACACGCGTGCCTGCTGGACACCGTTGACGCGGCTGACGGCTGTCTCGATCTTGCGAGCGCAGCTGGGGCAATCCATCCCCAACACCTGCCAGCTGTGGCGACTGTTGCCTTGCGCGGGTGCGGTCAGCGGCTCGACAGGAGCCTGCGCATCGTGGTCATGATGGTCATGGTCATGGTTATGGTCATGGGATGAATTCGCTGTGCAGCAGCTCCGGGAGTGCGCGCCGCCTAGGGGGGGCTCTTCATCTCCCGGTGAGTCGCACTTCTCGAGATCCTGATGATCATGAGAGGTGGTGCCGCCACAGCAGCTGACCGGCGCGGCATTGTCACAGCAGTGACTGTTATGCTGGTGCTCGGTGGAGCTGGCCTTGCTGACAGCCTTGATGGGGGTCGCAGCATGCTGGGTGGAGCAGCAGGATTTGCTCATGGTGTGTTCCTCTTGGCTGGATCCCGCCCCTGCGGGATCCTGAATAACTGAGGCGAGTGTAAACCTTGGTGTTATATCCAAGGTCAACCCCCTTTTTATCGCGTTGATGGTGCGGCCGGGGAGGCGCCATTTTTCCCGTTATATCCCTGTGGTTGGCGGGTGTTTGTGTACCCCGGGCACGCCTATACTGGGAGGCCTGATTTTTACAACACCAATAAAGGACATGACACATGAGCAACTCAGTCACTCTGCAAGGCAACCCGGTTTCCGTCGCTGGCCACTTCCCGCTTGCCGGTGAGCAGGCCAAGCCTTTCGCTCTGGTGGCCAAGGATCTCTCCGACCTGACCCTGGAGAGCTTCGCCGGTCAGCGCAAGATCCTGAACATCTTCCCGAGCGTCGATACCCCGACCTGCGCCACCTCGGTGCGCAAGTTCAACGAGCAGGCCAGCGCCCTGAATAACACAGTCGTGCTCTGCATCTCCGCCGACCTGCCGTTCGCCCAGTCCCGCTTCTGCGGCGCCGAAGGTCTGGACAAGGTGGTAACCCTCTCCACCCTGCGTGGTGCCGCCTTCCTGCAGGATTACGGCGTGGCCTTCTCCTCCGGCCCGCTGGTAGGTCTGGCTGCCCGTGCCATCGTGGTGCTGGATGAAGAGAACAAGGTGCTGCACAGCGAGCTGGTGGCCGAAGTGGCCGACGAGCCGAACTACGCCGCCGCGCTGGCCGTGCTGTAAGAGGCAGAGCGTAAAAAATCCCGCCTTGGCGGGATTTTTTTATGGGGAGGGAACCTGTTCAGGGCTTGGTGGTTACCGATTCAGCCCTGGCAAGCGGGGATGGTTGCCAATCAACATAAGGTCGGTGGATTTTCTCGTAAATCTCGGCCAGCTTGCCGGAGGCGGCGAGTTGCTCGATGGCGCGACTTAAAAATTCGTCCATTTCATCCCCGTTCCCCCCTTTCTGGATGATGAATACATCCTCGAAATCACCAAAGAACTCACGGTGAATATTGGTCAGTTTCAGATTTTTCAGCATGAGATCCGCCTCTTCCTGAGCCCAGACAAAGGCGTCGATGCGACCCCGAGAGAGCTTGCGCAGTGACTGCTCGATACTCATCGAACGCTGTACCGGGAAGGGCATATAGTCGGGCACGGCTTCGATCAACAGATCCCGTTTGGTGGGAACTATGCCATAAGCCATGTCAGTGGTGACCGGATTGGCGGTATTGCTGTAAATCACGTGGGTCACCTTGCCAAAGCTGCGGGTGCTGAAGCGGTAGGGCAGCATGTCGACATCCTTGAGATTGCGGATGGCGGGCAGGCCGAGATCGGCTTTGCCGGCGATCACCCCGACCATGGCTCGCGCAATGGGATAGATAGTGATCTTGATGGTCACATCGGGGTAGAGATCGTCGATGGCGTGCACCAGATCGACGAAAGGGCCCGTCTTGTCGGCATTGATCAGCCCCGGTAGCTCGCCAAGGTGGGCATTGATGATGCGAGCCGGTTTGGCCTGAGTGGTGGCAGTGTCACTCGCCGTGCTGCGGGAGAGGCCGAGGGTGACGCTGCCGGTCAGGGCTGCAGCCAACAGCAGGAGGGGGATGTGTCTGATCATGGCTTCTCACTCTTTGCATAGGGTCAGGACAAGTGTAGCCATCCCCCTCTCCCTGCCGTGCCATAACGGATTGGGTTTTACTTCTCTCTCCCTGCTCACTAGACTTCGCCTCCACCTCTTCATTCAGCCGATATCTGCGTAACGCCATGACCTTTAACGAACTCGCCCTCGCGCCCGCTCTGCTGGCAGCCCTGCCAACCGACCTCAAGCACCCGACCCGGGTGCAGCAACTGGCCATCCCTGCCGTGCTGGCGGGACGGGATCTGCTGGCGCTGGCCCGAACCGGCAGTGGCAAGACGCTGGCGTTCGGTCTGCCGCTGCTGCAGCGGCTGGATCCCGCCATATCCGAGGTGCAGGGGGTGGTGCTGGTGCCGACTCGCGAGCTGGCCGCACAGGTGAGCGGTGCGCTGCAAGGTTTTGCCGATGAGCTGGGCGTGCGGCTGGTGACCCTGTGTGGCGGGGTAGCGCAGGAGCAGCAACAGGCCGAGCTGGCGCAGGGGCCACAACTGCTGGTGGCGACGCCGGGGCGATTGCGGGATCTGCTGGGTCAGCAACTGCTGAATCTGGCCGGGTTGCGCACCCTGGTACTGGATGAGGCTGATCGCCTGCTGGAGATGGGCTTCTGGCCCGACATCCAGTGGCTGCTGAACGGCATGCCGGTCGGGCGCCAGACTCTGCTCTTCTCTGCCACCCTGCCGGGCGAGCTTGAGGAGTTGGCGACCGGCCTGCTGAAGGAGCCGGATCGGGTGGAAGCGGATCCTCGCAACAGCGTGGCCGACGATATCGAAGAGCGGCTCTATCGGGTCAACAAGAGCAGCAAGGTGCCGGCGCTCATCAGTCTGCTCAAGGAGCAGGCGTGGCCGCAGGTACTGGTCTTTATCAGTGCGCGGGATGATGCCGACGGCGTCGCCAGAAAGCTGGCCAAGGCGGGCATTGCGGTGGCGGCTCTGCACGGCGAGAAGGAGCAGGCGGTGCGCGAGCAGGCTCTTGCCGATTTCAAGGCGGGCAAGGTTCGGGTGCTGGTGGCCACCGACCTGATGGCGCGCGGCATCCATGTGGAGGCTCTGCCGGTGGTGATCAATCTGGATCTGCCCGCCAGCGCCCCCGTCTATGTGCACCGCATCGGCCGTACCGCCCGGGCCGGGCGCAGCGGGCTCGCCATCTCGCTCACCTGTCATGGTGAAGCCGATATGCTGATTGCGATCCGCACCCTTACCGGACGTGAGTTGCCGGTGAGTGAGCTGGCCGGCTTCCCGGTCACCGACCAGCCAGCCAGCGGGGAGGGCAAGCGCCCACCCCGCGACAAGCAGGCCAATCGTCGCACTCAGGCCAAACGCAGCGTCAAGCAGTTCAAGGGACGGCGCTAACTCTCTGTTCGTTGGCGAAAAAATCGCGCCTGAACCGGCTTAGCTGCTCTTCGCGGTACTGCTGCCACGCGGCAGGCGCCATAGCCCCCTGCGCGGCGGCCAGCTGCTGTTCCAACGCTGCGAGCTGCTGCTGATAGCGGCTGCGCTGATCCAGCTGTTGCTGGCGGTTGGCGGCAAACTGCACGGTCGCCTCTGCTCGCTCTGCTGGCAGGAAGTGGCGAGCCTGCGTCGCCAGCTCCTCATCCCCCCACAGCTGGCGAGCCTGCTGCAAACGGGCATCCGGATTGAACAGTTCGCCCGCCAGATCCGGGTGATCTGCCGCCCACTGATCCTGCAAGCGGCTGAGGGCGTCCAGTCGCTCGGCCAGTGATAACTGCTCGCTCTCCTGAGCCAGCTCCTCCAGCGCCAGCGCATAGCGCCCCTGTAGCCGATACAGGCTCTCCCCCTCGCCAAGCCAGCGGGCCTCTGCCCCTTCCAGATTGGCAAGCCGCTCGGCCAGTGGCAGATCGCTGTCGCTTACCTCGCTCGCGAGCTGCTGGCTCAGCTCATCCGGCATAGCCCGCCAGCTGGCGGGCAGGGGTTCGCTGCGAGCAGATGACGCAGTGGTGGCCTGCGAGCTGACGACCGTAGAAAGCGGCACCTGAGCTGCCACGTTGGCTGCTCGGGTCGGCTGGCTGGCCGGAGCCTGCTGCTCTGGTGTTGTTTGTTCGCCGAACAGGTTGAACAGCAACAGTGCCGGCACAGTCAACGCCAGCAAGCCGTGGTAACGTTTCATCGGCTTATCTCTCCCTTGACCGGGAAGTGATCGGAGAGGTTGCTGGCGGGCCAGAGGCTGGCGGCGCTGCTGCGCGGGATCCAGACGCTGTTGAGGTTGTGGCGTACGGCGCCGTACTCACGGCTCACCACCAGATAGTCCAGATACTCGACGTTGGCTCCGCCCGAGAGCGGCCCACCGGCATAGGGGTTGATCCTGGGATCGAAGGTCGCTTCGGTATAGCCGCCGTAGGCCGGCTCATCGGCATTGAGGTTGGCCAGCATGCCGGCGTAGTCATCGGCAAACTTGCGTTTGTTGACGTTGAAGTCACCGCCGTAGATGACGGTATCCGTGGTCGGGATCTTCAGGCTGGCAGCCAGAGTGCGGATCTGGCCGAACTGGATCTGGCGCAGCTTGCGCGCCTCGTCGGTGTCGAAGCTGGCGGTGTGGGTAGCGAACAGGTGCCACGCCTTGCCCCCCTTGATCACCTCGGCGTACATCACCCCCTTGTCGGCGAAGCAGTCGGTGCCGGTGCATTGGGGATAGACCAGCTGTGCCTCCCGCACTATGGGATAGCGGCTGACGATCACCACGCCGCCGTCGTGGACGTTGACCCCGGGCTTGTCGAGCACCTTGGTCTGGTAGGGATACTCTTTCGCCAACGCCTGCAAAAAGCCCTCGCGGCGGCCATCGAATACCTCTTGCAGCAGCAGGGCGTCATAGCCCTTGAGATGCTCTGGCAGCAGTGCCAGCCGCTCACCGATGCTGGAGGCGATCACCGGCAGCGCCCAGACGTTGTAGCTGGCCACCTTGAGCCTGTTTTCTGCCGGTTCCGGCTGCTCCCGTTTTTGGGGTGGCGTGATCATATAGTGCAGATCGTCGTAGCGGCCGGTGAACTTGGCGGCAAAGGCCAGCTCTTGTGGCCCCGCCACGCGATGGATCTCCCGATCGTTTTGCCAGCCGGATGCGCCGGTCGGCGTCTCGCCACCGTGCTGCAAGGTGGTGTTCCACCAGGTTCCCTCCATGAGCTGGTTGAGGCGATAGACGTCGCCACTCGCTGTAGTCACGCGGGTTTCGAACAGATAGCTCTTGCCCGCCTTGACCCCCTCATAGCGATTGAAGCTGAGCACCATGGCACTCTCCCATGGGCCCAGCTCGGTGCGGTGCTGAAGCCACTGACTGCCGGGTTGCAGCTCGCCGGAACCGCTTTGGCGGATGTCGATCTGGAGCGGTTCAGGGCTGTTGTTGGTGAGATAGACATCGGTATCGGCCAGTGCCAGTTGCGGGAACTGGCTGACCAGCAGCAGGGCGGCATAACTGAGGGTTTTCTGCATCACAGGATCCTTTTGGTTGCAGGGCAATGGAAAGTGACTGTTATGGCGAATGCAGAGGTCAGTTTGTTTACATTTTCGTTACAAGTAAATGAATTGGTTTTGTTTGGAGCTTTGTGGAGCTGTAAAGCGAGCAAGGCAGCACGCTTGAAGAGAGGGCGTTTCGCGAGAAAGCGCCCGTGTCGGGCGCCTGCAGGAGTTAGTGATGGGCCAGCGGATAGGTGAAGAGCGCCAGATGTGCGAAGTTGAAGGCGAAGTGCACTGCGATGGCGACGCTGAGTCGGCCGCTTAGCTGGAAGGCCAGACCATAACAGCAGCCCGCAAGGGCAGCGAAGAGCGCCAGCAGGGGCCCGCCCGGCAGGTGGATGGCGCCAAACAGCAGGGCGCTGGTCACAATGGCAAACCAGGGTTTGCTGCGGCTTGCCAGCTCCTGCTGGATCGCGCCGCGAAACAGCGCCTCTTCCGCCACACAGGTGAAGAGCAGATTGTTGAGGGCAAACAGCCACCACCAGTGGGGCAGCCCCACCTCGGGGCGCAGTGCTCCCAGTTGCCAGGCAATGCCGAACAGCGCCGCCAGCGGCAGGATCAGCAGAGCCAGCGGACGCCAGCGAATGATCCCTCCTTTGCCTAGCAGGGTCGGGAAGGCGAGCAGCAGGGCGAAGATCTGCAGCGGCTTGTCCAGATTGAGGTACATGTTGAACGGCACGCTGCCGGGGCCGGCGAGCACCTTGTCCAGCACCTTGAGATTGCTGAAGCCGGGGATGAAGTGCAGGGTCAGCGCAAGCGACCAGACAATCAGTGCAACTCTGGCCGCGGTCGCCCAGCGGGGGGGCAGGGCGGGCGTGCGCCACGCCAGCAGCAATCCCGCCAGCGTGATGACCAGCGCAGGCGGCGTGATACGGCCAAGCCAGAGGGCCAGCAGCAGAGAGAAGCCCAGCAGGCCAAACGCGGGAAGGCGCTGGCGCAGCAGGGCAAACAGCACGGCCAGCGCCAGCGCGCCCCAGATAAGCGAATCGGGAAGGGGTAACATTGGATCTCCTTGGTCGAGGCAAACGGCCACCTTAACAAGGGGCCGCCGCGAGAACAACCGCGCAGCAGGTGGTCGGGCCCCTTCTCTATACTCATCACAGGGTGAAGGGAGAGTCGGTGATGAAGCACTATCTGTGGTTGTTCTGTTGTTGGTGCACCTGGTTGCAGGCAGCCCCCGTGCTGCTGGCGACCGGGGAGTTTGCTCCCTATAGCGGCAAGGAGCTGGCGGATGGCGGGGAGAGCACCCGGCTGGTGACAACGCTGCTGCGCCAGGCCGGTTATGACGAGGTGAAGGTAGATTATCTGCCCTGGAACCGGGGTTATGAACTGACCCGCAATGGCCTGATGACGGCCACCTATCCCTACGCCTGGACGAGCGAGCGGGCCAAGCTCTTCTACTACAGCGCCCCGCTCCATATCGATCACCTCTCCTGGTTTACCTATCAGGGCAGCGATGCGGTGCTGGACGGCAAGTGGCAGGGGCTGCGGGTCTGCATTCCGGCGGGCTGGAGCACCAGTCATGCCGACGAAGTGATCGCCCGCTTTTCGCTGCAGCTGATCCGTCCAGCCTCTCTGGCGCAGTGCCTGCAGATGGTGGCACTGAAGCGGGTGGAGCTGATGCCGATGAACGATACGGTTACTGCCGATGCCAGCATGCAGATCTTCGGCGATCCCAACTATCTGCAGCCGCTCCCCTATTTTCGCCAGACCGACAGTTTTTATCTGATGGTCTCGCGCAAGGCGCCCGGTGGCCGGGAGCTGATCGAGCGGTTCAACGAGGCGCTGGCGGCGAGTCGGGCCAGCGGTCATTACGACAAGCTGGTGCCAAGAAGCATGCCCCGCTCGCCTCGCTGCAAGTAAGGGGGTCAGAAACAACAAAGCCGGAGCAGTGGCTCCGGCTTTGTTTATTCAGGGACGTGATTAGCGGCCTGATTCGGCGATGACGCGGGCGATGATGTCGGCGCGCTGGTTGGCATCCAGCTCACCCAACGCGATCAGGCCTGCCTTGAAGATGACGTTCTTCGGCAGGCTGACATCATCCAGGGTGGTGATTGCTTCAACGTGCATGCCGTTCAGACGGCTGGCATCGCGCGGGCTCAGGTTGACCTGAGTGTTCAGCACCTGCTTGCCCTTTTTCTTGGGTTGGGCGGGTTTCTTCGGTTGATCCTGCTCGTCTTCCGGCAGCTCGTCATCAAAATCGTAAATAGACATAGTCAATCCTGTTGGTTTGGATGGTCGACCGCAGTGGCCGACCAGAATAAGCGAAACGGGGTCAATCAGCCCATATCCTCGTTGCGGATAAAGGCGCGCCAGGAGGTGAGCACCTGGGCAAAGTCTTCCAGCCCGCACATGGCAAGCTGTTCATCATCGTAGTAGGCGAGATCGTCGAGATCCTCGCCCAGTTCGATATTGAGGACGTTGGCTTTCACCTCCGCCTCTTCGTGGGTCAGCAGCAGGGAGTAATCCCCGCCGGTGAGCCGGTATTCGGTGCGACTCCGACTGGATAGCTGGTCGATGATGGCGAAGAGCTCGTCGATCTTCTCCTCATCTTTGCCCACTTCGTCGATCAGCCACTGGCCGATGGCTTCATGGCCCATGGAGAAGCGGGCGCGATAACCACCGAACGGGTCGCGGCGAAATTCATAATCCATAGCGCACTCCAAATCGGGGGGATGGGCCTGCACGAAGCCGTGGTGGCAGCACCAAATCCTGCTCCATGGCGGGCTCACATCGGGTAAAGTGGCCTATTCTAGCGATCCCCCTCTCGCTTGTCTTGATGATGTGGCATCTTTGCCCCGTAGCAGGCGCTTTCCTGCGGGTTGCCGAGTCCCTTCTTTGGAGATGTTATGCAGCTAAACGATACCCTGGCGCGCCAGATTGTGAGCCGGGCGATGAAGATCCTGTCGTTCTCGGTCAACGTGATGGATGAACACGGTCTCATCATTGCGTCCGGCAATCCGGAGCGGCTCCATCAGCGTCACGAGGGGGCCGTGCTGGCACTGACCGAAAACCGGGTGGTGGAGATCAGCGAAGCGACCGCCCGCGAGCTCAAGGGGGTGCGTCCTGGCATCAACCTGCCCATCGCCTATCAGGGGGAGTTGCTGGGGGTCATCGGTATCTCCGGCGATCCGGACATCGTTCGAGCTTACGCCGAGCTGGTGCGAATGACTGCCGAGCTGATCCTGGAGCAGGCGGCGCTCACCGAACAGCTGCAGTGGGACAAGCGCCACAAGGAGGAGCTGGTGCTGCAGCTGATCCGCGGCGAGGGGCGGGTCGATCAGTTGCAGCAGGCGGCCCGTTTCCTCGGGCTCGATCTCGGCCAGCCGCGAGTGGTGGCGGTGCTGGCACTGGAGGAGAGCGATCCGGCCCGGCTGCGAGAGCTGGTACATCTGCTGGAGAACCCGGAGCGGGACAATCTGGTGGCCATCAACGGTCTTGACGAGATAGTGGTGCTAAAACCGGCCCAGCTCAGCGACGGCCTCTGGCAATCGGCGCAGGAGCGCAGCCGCATCAAGCTGCTGCTGGCACGCATCCCCCACTTCAAGGTGCGGATCGGGGTGGGGGATTACTTCGCCGGGATCGACGGGCTGGCGCGCTCCTACCAGACGGCGCGCGATACATTGCGCCGTGGCATGCGCCAAGCGCCGCGCAAGCAGGTCTACTTCTTCGAGGATTACCGCTTGCCGGTGTTGCTCGGCAGTCTGGCGGACTCCTGGCAGGCGGATCAGCTGCGCACACCGCTGCAGAAACTGGCCAAGGAAGATGGCAAGGGGACGCTGCAGAAGACCCTGCGCCAATATTTCTTGCAGGATTGTGATCTGCATCGCTGTGCCGAAGCCTTGTTCATTCACCCCAATACCCTGCGTTACCGGCTAAGCCGGATCGAGCAGATAACCGGATTGAATTTCAACAAGTTAGACGACAAATTTTTGCTCTATCTCGGCCTTAATCTAGATTTGTGATTGTTCAGATAGACAAATAAACCCTGTTCTATGACGCAATGTTTGGCCATTTGGCCAAAGCATTCTGATTGCAGATCTCCATAATGGCGGCCATTCACTCCCATTGAAGGTGTCCGTCATGATCCAGGTTACTGCCCTTGGCGCCATCGCGGCGCTCTCCATCGCCATCTTCCTCATTCTGAAGAAGGTTCCGCCCGCTTACGGCATGATCGTCGGCGCGCTCGCTGGCGGCCTGATCGGCGGCGCCGATCTCAGCCAGACCGTTGCCCTGATGATCGGCGGCGCCCAGGGGATCACCACTGCGGTGATGCGGATCCTGGCGGCCGGCGTACTGGCCGGCGTGCTGATCGAATCGGGTGCGGCTACCACCATCGCCGAGACCATCGTCAAGAAACTGGGTGAGACCCGCGCCTTGCTGGCGCTGGCGCTGGCGACCATGATCCTGACTGCGGTCGGTGTATTCGTGGACGTGGCAGTCATCACGGTGGCGCCCATTGCGCTGGCCATCGCCCGCCGTGCCGACCTCTCCAAGGCGGCCATCCTGCTGGCGATGATCGGTGGCGGCAAGGCGGGCAACGTCATGTCACCCAACCCCAACGCCATCGCGGCTGCGGATGCCTTCCACCTGCCCCTTACCTCGGTCATGGCGGCCGGCATCATCCCGGGCCTGTTTGGTCTGGTGATGGCTTACTGGCTGGCCAAGCGTCTGAACAACAAGGGCAGCAAGGTTGCCGCTGACGAGGTGGTGAGCTTCGAGGGCACCAAACTGCCGGGCTTTGCTGCCGCCATCAGTGCGCCGCTGGTTGCCATCCTGCTGCTGGCCCTGCGCCCGGTCGCCGGTATCGTGGTGGATCCGCTGATTGCGCTGCCGCTCGGTGGTCTGGTCGGTGCCCTGATGATGGGCAAGTTCAGCAAGGTGAACCAGTTTGCTGTCTCCGGCCTCTCCCGCATGGCGCCGGTGGCCATCATGCTGCTGGGTACCGGTACCCTGGCGGGCATCATTGCCAACTCCGGCCTGAAAGATGTGCTGATCAGTGGCCTGACCGCCTCCGGTCTGCCCTCTTACCTGCTGGCCCCCATCTCCGGTGCCCTGATGTCGCTGGCAACCGCCTCGACTACCGCCGGTACTGTAGTGGCTTCCAACGTATTCAGCTCCACCCTGCTTGAACTGGGTGTCAGCGCGCTGGCGGGTGCCGCCATGATCCATGCCGGTGCCACCGTGTTTGACCATATGCCCCACGGCTCCTTCTTCCATGCTACTGGCGGCAGCGTCCACATGGGCGTGGGTGAGCGTCTCAAGCTCATCCCTTACGAAACCGCAGTCGGTCTGACCATTGCTGCTGTCTCTACCCTGATGTTTGGCGTGTTTGGCCTCGCCTAAGGAATTGATATGAAAATTGTTATTGCCCCCGATTCATTCAAGGAGAGCCTGAGCGCCATGGCGGTGGCCGATGCCATCGAGGCCGGTTTCAAACAGGTGTTGCCAAACGCCACCTACGTCAAATTGCCGATGGCCGATGGCGGCGAGGGCACGGTGCAGTCGCTGGTCGATGCCACCGGCGGCCGCATCCTCCCGGTCGAAGTGACAGCGCCCCTTGGCAACAAGGTGCAGGGTTTTGTCGGCCTGCTGGGTGATGGTCAGCGCGCCGTCATCGAGATGGCCGCCGCCTCCGGTATCCATCTGGTCGCTCCCGAGCAGCGCAATCCGCTGCTCACCTCCAGCTTCGGTACCGGCGAGCTGATCCTGGCCGCACTGGAGATGGGGGTGAAGCACCTCATCCTCGGTATCGGCGGCAGCGCCACCAATGACGGCGGTGCCGGTATGATCCAGGCACTCGGCGGCAAGTTGCTCAAAGCCGATGGCTCAGCCATCGAGCTGGGTGGCGCCGGTCTTGCCGAACTCGCGACCATCGACCTGAGCGGTCTGGACCCGCGTCTGGGTGAGCTGGTTATCGAGGTGGCGTGTGATGTGAACAACCCACTGTGCGGCCCGAAAGGTGCCTCCGCGGTGTTTGGCCCGCAGAAGGGGGCGACCCCCGAGATGGTGCAGCAGCTCGATGCCAATCTTTCCCGTTATGCCGACTGCATCGAGCAGGCCCTTGGCAAGCAGGTGAAGGATATTCCGGGGGCGGGCGCTGCCGGTGGTATGGGGGCTGCGCTGGTCGGTCTGCTTGGTGCCGAGCTCAAGCCCGGTATCCAGATTGTCATCGAAGCCCTGAAACTGGCTGATGAAGTGGCCGATGCGGATCTGGTCATCACCGGTGAAGGTCGTATCGACAGCCAGACCATCCACGGCAAGACGCCAATCGGTGTCGCACGCTGCGCCAAGCAGTTCGGCAAGCCGGTGATCGGTATCTCCGGTTGTCTGACCGATGATTGCGGCGTGGTGCACGAGCACGGGCTGGATGCGGTGTTCGCCGTGGTCAACCGTGCCATGTCTCTGCCGGAAGCACTGGAAACTGCCAGCACCAACATTCAGCTGACTGCGCGCAACGTCGCGGCACTCTATCAACTCAAGGGTTGATCCGGTTCGGCCGATGGGCGCCATCGGCCACCCAATATTCCCGTATGGGGCATCTCTCATCCCGCGAGATGTCTGGCTGCCCTAGCACTTCTTTGCCGATCCTCCGTGATCGGCTTTTTTCTTGTTACATCCTCCAGCTCCATGTTCGATACCATGGGGTCACGCGGTTTCTATAGGCGCATTCCGCCCTTTCCGGCATAGTGGTAGCCACACGAACAAGGAGAGACCCATGATCCTGCTGACTCTGGGCGTCGCGCTGTTTACCCTGATCCACCTCTACCCCTGTTTTGCAGCGGCGCATCGGGCACGGCTGCGCGAGCGGCTCGGGGAAAATCGCTACAAGGGGCTCTTCTCCCTGCTGGTTTTCGTTGCCATCGCCTGCATCATTGCCGGCTGGCGCACTGTCCGGCCATTTCCGCTCTATTTCCTGCCGGATTGGGGGCCGCTGGCCATGATGGGGATGATGCCCATCTCCCTCATTCTCTTTTTTTCGGGGCAGGGCCCCAACCATTTGCGGCGCTGGCTGGTTCATCCGCAGCTGCTCGGCACCCTGCTCTGGGCTATCGCCCACCTGCTGGTCAACAGCGAGGCGCGTTCGCTGGTGCTGTTTGGCGGTATCGGGCTGTGGGCGCTGGTGAGCATCGTCTGGATTTCGGTGCGAGACTGGCAGAAATATCCACGTCCCGAAGCCAACTGGACCGGTACCGGCATCAGTGTCGGGGCTGGACTGGCGGCCACGGCGCTGCTCATCTTCTGGGGCCACGGCTGGCTGACCGGCATTCCTCTTCATTGAGAGTGAACCGCCCCGGAGCAAGGGACGTATCAGAGAGAAAACCACAAGGAGTGTTGCCGATGAAATGGTTAGCGCTGTTGTTGCTGCTTGGCAGCGGCATTGCATCTGCCGCCTGTCCCGACTATTTCAATGTGGAGATGCGCGAGCTCAACAGCACCCAGCGCCACAATCTCTGTCAGCTGACCGAGGGCAAGGTGGTGCTGGTGGTCAATACCGCCTCCTACTGCGGCTATAGCGGCCAGTTTCGCGATTTGGAGAAGCTTTATCAGAGCTACAAGGATAAGGGGCTGATTATTCTCGGTTTCCCCTCCAACGACTTCTGGCAGGAGGCGGGCAACGAGAACAAGACCGCCGAGGTGTGCCGTCGCGACTATGGTGTGACCTTCCCCATGTTCAACCGGGTGGCGGTGCGTGGTTCTGATGCTGTGCCGCTGTTCAAGGGGCTGGCGGCGGCCGCAGATGGCGATGAACCGAACTGGAACTTCCACAAGTATCTGGTGGGGCGCGATGGCAAGCTGATTGCCAGCTACGGCGCCAACCAGAATCCGTCCGATG
This sequence comes from Aeromonas sp. L_1B5_3, assembly GCF_963866575.1. Lineage (NCBI taxonomy): Bacteria > Pseudomonadati > Pseudomonadota > Gammaproteobacteria > Aeromonadales > Aeromonadaceae > Aeromonas > Aeromonas sp. L_1B5_3. The sequence continues at coordinate 9,568 of NZ_CAWMDN010000046.1, read as the reverse complement.
ATCCCCTCAAGCTGCAGATCACCCGGGCGCTGGCGCGCTGACCCTACCCCTTGGCGAGGAGCTCTGGAATAATGGGCTCCCGCCCTTTCAACCCGGTTATCCTGTGCTGCAACGTCTTCCGCAAATGGTGATCTTCGATGCGCTGGTGCGTGAGCAGGGGATCTCTGCTGCCGCCCGCCGTCTCGGCGTCTCCAAATCTCACATCAGCAAGCAGCTGGCACTGCTGGAGACCGCTCTTGGCGCCCAGCTGGTACAGCGCACCACCCGTCGCTTCGCTCTGACCGAGCTGGGTCAGGAATATGCCCGCCACTGCCATGCGCTGGTGGCGGTGGCGCAGGAGGCGAACTCGATGATTGCCGAGCGGCGTGGCAAGGTGAGTGGCGTGCTCCATCTCGGGGTGGGCCAATCTTTCGGCCGTCTGCATGTCATTCCCCATCTCAAGGCGTTTCAGGATCGTTATCCCGAGCTTGAGCTGGAGGTCTCCCTGTTCGACCACAAAACCAATCTGGTGGACGAAGGGCTGGATCTCTGGCTCACCACCTATGAGGACAAACCGGAAGGGCTGGTCGGGCAGCGGCTGGCCGATATCGGCTTCGTGCTGGCTGCTTCGCCGGATTACCTGTTGAGCCACGGTACGCCGCTCCACCCGAAAGAGCTGGCCCAGCACAACTGCATCACCTATCAGAGCCGGGAGCGGCGCTATCACCAGTGGTCGTTCCGTCAGGGCAAGGAGCGCCAGACGGTGCAGGTTGCTGGCAACTATCGGGTCGACATGGCGGAAGCGGTGCGCGATGCTGCGCTGGCCGGACTTGGCATCGCCTATATCGCCAACTACTTGCTGGACAAGGAGTTACAGAGCGGCAAGCTGATCCCGCTGCTGCCGGAGTGGCGGCCGAATCAGCAGATGGCGGTGCACGCCGTCTATGCCCGGCGCGAACATCTGGATCCCAAGATCCGTCTCTTCATCGATTTCCTCAAGGCTCGCTTTGGCCCGGAACCCTACTGGGAGCAGCGGCTGGCCCCCTGGCTCGGTGGTCGATTGTCCGGTAGCGAGGAATAATTGTTTTTAAATGGAAACACTCGATTTCTTCTGATACTAAAATCGAGCCAAATCAGCCAGTTGGCGCAACCGGTATCGTGCAAACGTTTTTTCTAACAGGCCCGTAACCAAGTGGACTTGCAGTGACGGGGGGAGAGGCGCAGAATCCGCGCCCATCTTTTTCCCCACCTGATGGAGTCCCTATGATTGCCCTGCTCGGCATCCTGAGTATCCTGGCGCTTGCCGTGATCTGCTCTGATAATCGTCGTCGTATCCCGTTGCGAACAGTTGGCCTTGCCCTCTGCCTGCAGGTCATGTTTGCCGCGCTGGTGCTCTGGCTGCCTGCTGGTCAGCACGTGCTGAATGGGGTGAGCGAGAGTGTCAGCAGCGTGATTGGCTACGGTCAGGAGGGGATCGCCTTCCTGTTTGGCGATCTGGCCAAGTTCAAGCTGGGCTTCATCTTTGCCTTCAACGTGCTGCCGGTCATCATCTTCTTCTCTGCGGTGATCGCCATCCTTTACCACATCGGCCTGATGCCGCGGGTGATCTCTCTGCTGGGCGGCGGTCTGCAGAAGCTGCTGGGCACCGGCCGTGCCGAGAGCCTCTCCGCCACCGCCAACATCTTCGTCGGCATGGTGGAAGCGCCGCTGGTGGTCAAACCCTACCTCTCCAAGATGTCCGATTCCCAGTTCTTCGCGGTGATGAGCTGTGGTCTCGCCTCTGTCGCGGGCGGCACTCTGGTCGGTTACGCCAGCATCGGGGTCGAGCTGAAATACCTGATTGCGGCCGCCTTCATGTCCGCGCCAGCCGGTCTGGCGATGGCCAAGATCCTGGTTCCGCCGAGTGTTGAAGAGGTGGATCACCATCAGGACGTCGAGATCCCCCGCGCCACCAACGTGATTGAAGCGGCTGCCGATGGTGCCATGGCCGGCCTCAATATCGCCGTGGCGGTCGGTGCGACCCTGCTGGCCTTCGTCGGTGTGATCGCCATGCTTAACGGTCTGCTCGGCTGGGCTGGTGGTCTGGTGGGTCTGGATCTGAGCTTCCAGATCATTCTGGGTTGGTTGTTTGCCCCGTTATCCTGGTTGATCGGTGTGCCCTGGGAGCAGGCACAGGCTGCCGGTGCTCTGATTGGTACCAAGATCGTGGTCAACGAGTTCGTCGCCTTCATCGCCCTGGTGCAGGATCAGACCCTGAGCGAGTCGAGCAAGGCCATTGTGACCTTCGCCCTGTGCGGCTTCGCCAATATCTCCTCCATGGCCATCCTGATCGGCGGTCTGGGTGCCATGGTGCCGGAGCGCAAAGGCTTTATCGCCCGTTACGGTATGCGTGCCATCCTCTCCGGCGTGCTGGCCAACCTGATGAGCGCCTCCCTCGCAAGCATCTTCCTTGCCCTGTAACAGGCCTGGATAATTCATAAAACAGGGGCGCCATCATGGCGCCCTTGCTGTTTTTCCCGAATAAAAAGCCCCGACCTGAGTCGGGGCTTTTTGTTGCGCTATTCAGTCAACGTAGAAGGTTTGCTGGAAGGTGAGGATCTGCTGCTGACCGCCCCCCATGATCTTCAAGGTGAACTGGTAGGTATCTTCATTGCGGTAGGGGAGGGTTGCCAGATAGTAGATGGCATCCCCCTCCTTGACCTCCTGGAAGCTGAGGTTGCGGATGGTGCCGGTGAGGTTTTTGGCCTCGCCGGTGACGGAGACCGCCTGGGCCTTGCCCTGCTTGTCCTGCACCGCAATGTTGATGATGCCGTTGTAGCGGCTGCGCTCCAGACCGTAGGTTTTGGCCACCTCGGGGGTGAGGAAGCTGGAGTTGAAGGCGTTGTAGTGCACCTGCCAGGGGCCCAGCTCCTTCATCTGTTCAGCCCGCAGGGGCTGGGTCATCAGCAGTGCCAACAGGCAGCTCATCCAGGCTGTTTTCATGGTGTCATCCCTCTCGTATCAATGTTGGCTCAGGCCGGATTGTCCAGCAGAGCGCTCACTTCCGGCGGCAACTGTTTGGGGCTGTCGATGGCGACCGTCTTGTGTCGCCCCAGCTCGCCCCGCACTATGGTGACCTGCCCCTTGGCCACCTTGAACTGCTTGGCCAGAAACTTGATCAAATGGCTGTTGGCCTGGCCATCGACGGGTGGTGCCGTGATGGCCACTTTCAACTCTTCTCCGTGCAATCCGACGATCTGATCCCGGCTCGCCTTGGGCTGGATCATCAGATGCAGTACCAGTTCATCCCCCTGTAGCAGGACGGCAGGCATCAAATCATCCACCACAGCTGGCCGAACAGGTCGCCCAGCAGATAGTTGATGGCCTGCAGCCCGATAAAGGCAACCAGCACCGAGAGATCCAGTCCGCCCAGCGCCGGCAGCACGCGGCGGATCGGAGAGAGGAAGGGCTCGGTCAGCTGGTACATCACATATTCGATGGGGTTGCGGCCCTGGCTGACCCAGCTCAGGATGGCGCGGATCAGCAGTACCCAGAAGATCATAGAACCGGCCTTTTTCAGCACGGTCAGCGCGGCGAAGAGGCTGAGGCTGAGCCAGTCGGCCAGCAGCACGTTCATGCTCTTGAGCAGGGCCAGTTTGAGGAAGGCGACAGCCAGTGCCAGCACCACAGAGGCGAGATCCAGCCCCCCCAGACCCGGGATAACCCGGCGTAGCGGCACCACCAGCGGGTTGGTCAGCTTGACCACCATCTGGCTCATGGGGTTGTAGAAATCGGCACGCGCCCACTGCAGCCAGACGCGCAGCAGCACTACCATCAGGTAGAGATCGAAAACGGTGTTGATCAGAAAGTAAGCGGTGTTCATCTGGGCTCCTGTCAGAAAAGAGTTTCCATTTCGGCGGCGCGAGCTACGGCTGCCTGCATGGCGTTGGCAGTCAGCGGCATCAGCCCCTGCTGCTGGAATGTCTTGATGGCTTCGGCGGTTGTGCCGCCCTTGCTGGTGACCTGCTCACGCAGGGTTTGCAGCGACAGCTCGGGATTTTGCTCCACCATGGCAGCTGCACCGAGGGCGGTCTGCTGCACCAGTTGGCGTGCCTGCTCGGGCGAGAAGCCCATCGCTTCAGCCTCTTCGGCGATCGCCTGCATAAAGAGGAAGAAGTAGGCCGGGGCGCTGCCGGCTGCGGCGATGACGCTGTTGATGCCGGACTCCTGCTCCACCCAGAGAGTCTTGCCTACCGCCTGCATCATCTGCTCGGCAAAGTCGCGATCCGCGGCGGCAATATGCTCGGGGGCGTATAGCCCGGTCATGCCCAGACCCAGCAGGGCCGGGGTATTGGGCATGGTGCGGATGATACGGTCGTGACCACCGGCCATCTCGGCAAGGCGAGCAACCTTGATGCCGGCCGCGATGGAGACGAGCAGCTTGCCCGCAAGGGAGCCCAGCTCGGCAACCAGTGCTGCCAGCATGCCGGCCATCAGCTGTGGTTTGACCGCCAGCACGATCACCTCGGCATGGCGGGCAGCCTCGGCATTGGACCGGGTGGTGCGAATGCCGTAGTCGTTGGCTAGCGCATCCAGTTTGGGCTGGCTCGGGTTGGCGGCAGTGATAAGCGTTGCCGGATAACCCGCTTTGACCAGACCGGCGATGATGCTGCGGCTCATGTTGCCTGCGCCGATAAAGGCGAGCGTCCTGTGCTGTTGCATTAAAGGCTCCTGTTGCTTGGTGGGGCGCTGGCACGCGGCGTGCGTTGCATGCGCTCGCGCACCGGCTTATGAGTAGTCGCGGGCGCCGAAGATAGCTGTGCCGACCCGCACCATGGTGCTGCCGTGGGCGATCGCCAGTTCAAGATCCTCGGTCATCCCCATCGAGAGGGTATCGACGCTCGGGTATTGTCGCGCAAGCTCGGTGAACAGAGTCTGCATGCGGGCCATTTGGGCGGCCAATACTGTCTCGTCACTGGTGTGTTCGGGAATGGCCATCAGCCCGCGCAGCACCAGCCGCTCACTGCGAGAAACCAGTTCGGCAAGGCGGAAAATCTCTTGTTCCGACGTTCCGGATTTGCTGCTCTCTCCGCTAATATTGATTTGCAGACAAACATTTAGCGGTGCCATGCTGGCAGGGCGCTGATTGTTCAGACGTTCGATCAGCTTCTCTCTGTCCACGCTTTGCACCCAGTCGAACCGTTCGGCAACCAGCCTGGATTTGTTCGATTGCAAAGGGCCGATAAAGTGCCACTCTATGTCGTTATATTCGGGTTGCTGGCGCAGGGTGTCGATCTTGGTGGCCGCTTCCTGAGCGTAGGATTCGCCAAAGCAGCGCTGTCCGGCAGCGTGAGCGGCCATCAGGGCCTCAAGGGGTTTGGTTTTGCTGACCGCAAGCAACCGGACCTGCTCCGGATCGCGGCTCGCCCCTCTGGCTGCCTGGGCAATACGTTCTTTTACCTGAAGCAGGTGCTGGGCAATCTGGTTCATGTTTCGTTAGTGATCTTGTGATGGGAGAATGACAAATCTATGGATATCACAGAGTTATTGGCTTTCAGTGTAAAGCATAAAGCGTCGGATCTACACCTGTCCGCCGGGGTTCCCCCGATGATCAGGGTTGATGGCGAGGTTCGCAAGATCAATTTGCCCGCCCTGGAACATCGGGAAGTGCACGCCCTCATTTACGACATCATGAACGATCACCAGCGCAAGGAGCTGGAGGAGAACTTCGAGGTCGACTTCTCGTTCGAGGTGCCCAATCTGGCCCGTTTCCGGGTCAACGCTTTCCAGCAAGCGCGCGGTTCCGGCGCGGTATTTCGTACCATCCCCAGTACTGTGCTGAGCCTCGAAGATCTCGATGCGCCGGAGATCTTCCGCAAGATCGCCGAGTTCCCGCGTGGTCTGGTGCTGGTGACCGGGCCGGCCGGTTCCGGTAAGTCGACCACGCTGGCGGCCATGGTCAACTATATCAACGAGAACTTCCATCACCATATTCTCACCATCGAAGACCCCATCGAATTTGTGCACGAGAACAAGCGCTGTCTGGTGAACCAGCGGGAAGTGCACCGCGATACCAAGAGCTTCAGCAACGCCCTGCGCTCGGCACTGCGGGAAGACCCGGACATCATTCTGGTAGGCGAGATGCGCGACCTTGAGACCATTCGTCTGGCTATGACTGCCGCCGAAACCGGCCATTTGGTGTTTGGCACCCTGCACACCTCGTCGGCGGCCAAGACCATCGACCGTATCATCGACGTCTTTCCCGGCGCAGAGAAAGACATGGTGCGCTCCATGCTCTCCGAATCCCTGCGGGCGGTTATCTCCCAGACCCTGCTCAAGCGCATTGGCGGCGGCCGGGTGGCAGCCCACGAGATCATGATGGGGATCCCGGCGGTGCGTAATCTCATCCGGGAGGACAAGATCGCCCAGCTCTACTCGGTGATCCAGACCGGGATGACCCACGGCATGCAGACCATGGATCAGAGCCTCAAGCAGCTGGTGAGTCGTGGCATGGTGGCGTCTCTTGATGCCAAGGCCAAGGCGGTTGACCCCAACAGCATCTGATGATGCCGGATCCAGGGAGGGATCGATGATGAATCTGGATGAACTGCAGGGCCAGCTGGTAGAGAAAAAAGGGTCGGATCTCTTTGTGACGGTGGGGACGCCCCCAACCCTCAAGGTGAACGGCCATCTGCTCTCTTTGGGAGGCGAAGCGCTCGATAAAAAAGCTGCTCTTACGCTGGTGAGGGAGACCCTGAGCCCCGAGCATTTCGAACGCTATATCCGCACCAGGGAGGCCAACTACGCCATTCACCGCGAAACCTTGGGCCGGTTTCGGGTCAGCGCTTTCTGGCAGCAGGAGCTGCCCGGCATGGTGGTTAGGCGTATCGAGACACGTATTCCTACCTTCGATGACCTGCAACTGCCCGTGATCCTGCAGGAGGTCGCATTGGCCAAGCGCGGACTGGTGCTGTTTGTCGGCGCCACCGGGGCGGGCAAATCGACCACCCAGGCGACCATGATCGGTTATCGCAACCAGCATGCCGACGGCCATATTCTGACGGTGGAAGACCCGGTGGAGTTTGTCCATCAGCATGGCCGCAGCCTGATCACCCAGCGGGAGGTGGGGATCGATACCGAGTCGTTCGATGTGGCGTTGAAAAGCTCGCTGCGTCAGGCTCCTGACGTCATTCTGATCGGCGAGATCAGAAGCTCTGAGACCATGGAGTTTGCCCTGCAATTCGCCGAGACCGGTCACCTCTGTCTCGCGACCCTGCATGCCAACAATGCCAACCAGGCGCTGGATCGCATTTTGCATCTGGTGCCGCAGGAGAAGCATCGCCAGTTCCTGTTCGATCTCTCCTTCAACCTCAAGGCCATTGTCGCCCAGCAACTGGTGCCGAGCGTGGATGGCAAGCGGCGCTGCGCCGCGTTCGAGATCCTGCTAAACACCCCGCTTATCACTGACATCATTCGCAAAGGGGAGATGCACCGGCTCAAGGAGGTGATGACCAAATCGACCGAGCTTGGCATGCAAACCTTCGATCAATCGCTCTTCAACCTGTTCTGCTCCGGCCAGATTGGCTACAGTGAGGCCCTTGCCCATGCCGACTCGGCCAACGACCTGCGGCTGCTGATCAAGCTTTCCGGCCGTGATCAGCTTGGAACCGGTACGCTGGACAATGTGACGCTGGATGAATGAACAATGGGGTCGGGCCGCGGCTTGGCCCCACGCAATAAAGGAACCTTATGCTGATTGTGGTCTCCCCGGCCAAGACGCTGGATTACGAGTCACCGCTGGTGACAACCCGATTCACCCAACCCGAGCTGCTCGATCACTCTGCAGAACTCATCAAGCGGGCTCGCCAACTGAGCCCGGATCAAATTGCCACCCTGATGAAGATCAGCGACAAGCTGGCGGGTCTCAACGCCGCCCGGTTTGCCGAGTGGCAACCCGACTTTACTCCGGCCAACGCCCGTCAGGCGCTGCTGGCCTTCAAGGGGGATGTCTACACCGGATTGGCGGTGGAGGATTTCAGCGAGGCCGATTTTGACTTCGCTCAGGCGCATCTGCGAATGCTCTCCGGTCTCTACGGTGTGCTGCGCCCACTCGATCTGATGATGCCCTACCGACTTGAGATGGGAACCAAGCTCGACAACGGTCGCGGCAAGGATCTCTACCAGTTCTGGGGCGAGGTGATCACTCACCACCTCAACGACGCGCTGGCCGCCCAAGGTGATGAGGTGCTGATCAATCTGGCCTCCGACGAGTATTTCAAGTCGGTACGACCCAAGAGCCTGAAAGGGCGGATCGTTACCCCGGTGTTCAAGGATGAGAAGAACGGCCAGTTCAAGATCATCAGCTTCTACGCCAAGAAGGCGCGCGGCATGATGGCTCGCCACATCATCAAACACCGCCTGACCGAGGCGGAACAGCTGACCGGTTTCAACGCCGAGGGGTACTACTTCGTGCCGGAAGAGTCGGACGCCAATACCCTGATGTTTAAACGCGCCGAAAATTAATTACAAAAAGAGGGAACCAATCTTTCGACCCGCGGGTCTGAATATGTGAATCCTCTGTTGTAAGCACTTTTTATTCGCCGACGTTTGATACGTCGGCTTTTTTATTGCCGTTTTTATTGTCCATAGATTGCCTTCGCGGGGACTATGTGGTTCAGATAGACTCAAGACAGGGAGTGAGTCGTCGCGAGGTTTATATGGAACAGAAAAATGCCATTCGGCAGGTTGCCGTACCTTGGGCTCCGTCCCGCCAGCTCCCGCCCGGACTGGTCGTTGCCGAGCTGCATCAGGATCTCTGGAGCGACTCCCTGACCATCATGCTGGGTCGGGCGCGCAGCATCGATCTGCCCCCGCAAATCCTCTGCCGGGTCTATTTCCGCCATATCTACGCCCTGCGGGTGATCGAAGATTGCGATCTGGCTGAGGGGAAGGATAGCCACGCCATCGAAGAGCAGATCCAGCTCATCACCCCATCCCGTTTTGCCAGCTGGTTTCATCAAGAGTCTGATGGCCTGCATCTGGACGAAGATTTGCAGCACTACCGCATCTCGACCTGGGATTACTGCGCCGACGTACTCACCTCTTCGGCTCCGGAGCTGCAGTTTATCGCCCCGCGCGAGTCCTGATCCGGTCATCGTCTGGTAGCAACAAGGGGGAAGGCCGTTTCAGCCTTCCCCCTTCTCTTTACAGACGAATTCTTCCGGACACAAAAAAAGCGCCTCAAGGGAGGCGCTGGGGAAAAAAGACAGATTGGAAGCGTCACATGGGTGCTACTTGGAGTGGTGAATGAGCCGTGCCACTCAAGTATGGAGCCATCATGCCAGCTGCTATCTGAAGTAGTTCTGAGACAATTCTTCATCCTCTGTTCATCTTCTCGACACGTTTTCAGCAAGGTGACCGAGGCTCGCCTCTGCTGCGATGATTCTTCAGAGCACCGCGTTTATGAGGTCAGGACAAACGGCGCGTGACGCTGCTCCAGCTCCAGTAGCCAGCGTTTGATGGGAATGCCGCCGGCATAACCGGTTAGCTCGCCGCTGCGGCCAATCACCCGGTGGCAGGGCACTATGATGCCTGTCTCTTATACACATCT